>JAAYPU010000039.1 GCA_012519645.1 Clostridiales bacterium
AGTCAAATTCTTTCATTAACTGTTATCTCTTATTTATTATCTCTTAGCCGGTTTTCTGACCAGAGACCTGAAATCATGACCTACATTATAAAAAGTACAGTATAGTAATACACTACCGGTGCTGTAAGCAGCACGCTGTCAAATCTGTCCAACACTCCGCCATGCCCCGGAATCAGATTTCCGAAATCCTTGATTCCGGATATTCTCTTAAAAGCGGAAGCAACAAGATCACCTATTTGACCAGCAACACTTCCTATTATACCCAATATTATAAAATGTAAAATAAGCTGAGGCGCAATAAGGTATCCGACAATAACGGATACAACGACACTTCCGATAACGCCGCCTATTGCTCCTTCTATGGTTTTCTTAGGACTTATTTCAGGCCATAATTTATGTTTTCCGAACAAATAGCCGGCAAAATAAGCTGAAGTATCTGTGACAAATGCGGTTATAAAAACAAACCATATAAGGTATCTGTAGCCCACAATACCATCAATTAATATGACATGATAGGAACAAAAAACAATATAAAATATTCCTACTAATGTAAGCGCACCGTTTTTAATTCCTACTCCCTTTGAAAAAAGCCCATAGATAAGAACTATAAAAACAGTTGCAAACACCCAAAAAGAAAAGTAACGTGATATTCTTCCTGTTATGTCTAAAGCGTATAGCAGGACACAACAAAAAACTCCAATACCGTAGATGGGTACGATCTGTATATTTTTAAATGCATCATAAAATTCTTTTAGTGCCACAAGTGCAATTATAAAGCCTATAAGCTTTAGTAACGGACCTCCGCTATAAACCGCAAATAATAAAGGAATAAGTATTAAAGAAGAGATTATTCTGACTTTCATTTACTTTCCTCCATAAGGATACCGCCGTATCTTCTTTCTCTTGTTTGATATGCCTCAATCGCTTTGATCAAGTCTTCCTTCTTAAAATCTGGCCATAAAGTATCCGTACACCAAAACTCACTATATGCCGACTGCCATAGCAGAAAATTGCTTAAGCGTAATTCTCCGCTGGTTCGGATAATCAGATCCGGATCCGGTATACCATTTGTATATAAAAGGTGTTCAATCAGATTATAATCTATTTCTTCTTCATTTTCTATTTTATTCTCTTTTGTCATTCGATATATTTCTCTTACGACTTTAAGTATTTCATCTCTGCCTCCATAATTCAAGGCAATATTGAATACTAAGCCTGTATTATTTTTTGTATAGTTCAAAGCGTATTCGATTTTATCTAAAATACCCTGCGGCAGCTTTTTGTAATCTCCGATTATATTTAGTTTAACATTGTTTTTGTATATTTCTTCAATTTCTTTTTCCAAATATACGATCAACAGCTTAAATAAGCCTTTTACCTCCTCTTCCGGTCTTTTCCAATTTTCGGTCGAAAAAGCATATACCGTAAGAAAGGAAATGCCTATATCTGAAGCTGTAATAATAATATCTCTAATAGCTTCCACACCAGCTTTATGCCCTAAAATACGAGGCAATCCTTTTTTTTGCGCCCATCTTCCATTGCCATCCATTATTATAGCTATATGTTTAGGCAATTTTGAATAATCCGATGTTGTATCATTTTTAGTGCTCATTATTTACCCCTCAATAACAAACAAGCTCCTTAAGGAGCTTGTTTTTACATACTATTAGAAAAAATATAATTTATAATTATGTATTCTCCCTCTGAGTTGTGAAAGGAATCATTATACTTCCATTATTTCCTTTTCCTTATCTGAAATAATGTCTTCTACTTCCTTAACATATTTATCGATCATCTTTTGAACTTCTTCAAGTGATGCCTTTAAATCATCCTCTGTCAGCTCACCATCTTTTTGCAGCTTCTTGAGGTCATCATTAGCGTTTCTTCTTTCATTTCTTAAAGCTACTTTAGCATCTTCCCCCATTTTCTTAACAAGCTTTGTTAAATCTTTTCTTCTTTCTTCTGTTAACTGAGGTACAGCAAGCCTGATAATTTTTCCGTCATTGGAAGGATTTATTCCTAATTCTGACTGGTTGATAGCTTTTTCAATACTATGAATAACAGAAGGGTCAAATGGTTGAATAAGCAATAGTCTTGGTTCCGGCGCCGAAACGTTAGCAAGCTGTTTTAAAGGAGTAGGTGCTCCATAATACTCAACCACGATTCTGTCCAACAAGGCCGGATTTGCACGCCCTGCTCGGACACTTTTTAGTTCGTCTTTTAATACCTCAATCGTCTTTGTCATCTTTGAGTTTAAATTATCATGCACAGAAAAATGTAAATTCATAATAAACCTCCTTTAAAAAATATATAATCACAAATTTATCTTACTAAAGTACCAATTTTCTCACCGTATATAGCTTTGATCATATTACCCGGTTCGCTTAATCCAAATACGTGAATTGGTATTTTATTATCCATACACAGGGAAGCTGCCGTTGCATCCATAACGCCCAATCCCTTGTTTAATACGTCAATGTAGGATATTTCATCCAGTTTCTTAGCTGAAGTATTCATTAATGGATCCGAATCATATACTGCATCCACTTTTTTTGCTAACAGTATTATTTCTGCTTCTATTTCAGCTGCTCGCAACGCTGCAGTTGTATCAGTAGAGAAAAATGGGTTACCTGTTCCTGCAGCAAATATAACAACAATGTTTTTATTTAAATGAGATATGGCTTTTCTTCGGATATAAGGTTCGGCCACCTCCTTCATTTCAATTGCTGTTTGTACACGAGTAGGTACATTGACGCTTTCAAGTGCATCTTGAAGTGCTAACGAATTTATTACCGTTGCAAGCATACCCATATAATCTGCAGTAGCTCGATCCATAGTTTTGCTGCTTCTCCCTCTCCAGAAATTGCCACCGCCTACGACTACGGCAATCTGCACTCCTAATTGTACTATCTTTTTGATTTGCTCGGCTATTGAAATAAGTGTCTCTTCATCAAGACCAAATCCCTTATTTCCTCCAAGAGCTTCTCCACTCAATTTTAAAATAACTCTTTTATATTTGGGCTCCAACACTATTACCTCCATAAGTGTAAGTTTCATTGACCGGCACTAAAAAAAGAACACTACAATAATTTATAGTGTCCTTTATATTATAATTAATTGTTCATCTGTTTTGCAACTTCCTCAGCAAAGTTTTCTTCTTTTTTATCAATTCCTTCACCAATTTCAAATCTAATCATTCTAATTGCAGCAATACTCTTTCCTAAACTTTTCGCTTTGTTATCTATATATTGTTTTACCGTTATTTCACTATCTTTAACAAATGCTTGATCTAACAAGCATACTTGCTTTAATTCTTTCTTAAGTCTGCCAATAACCATTTTCTCAACAATACTTGCATCCTTACCTTCATTAAGTGCTTGCTGAGTCAAAATTTTCTTTTCATTTTCAATATATTCGTCATCAACATCTGCTTCAGATATGTATTTAGGGCTCATTGCTGCAACCTGCATTGCAACATCTTTACCAAGATCAACAATTTCATTATAGGAAGCATCCGTTGCAAAGCTCACTAGGACGCCAATTCTGCCTCCGCCATGAATATAACCTACGTTTACAGCATTAGGATCTTCTATTATTTCAAATCTGCGTATATTTAAGTTTTCACCGATCTTTGCTATTTTATTATTCAGAACTGTTGAAACTGTACCTTCTTCCGAGTAATTATAGTTAAGCAATTCTTCCATAGTCTTCACTCCGGAATCTAGAACAATATCAGTTAATTTATTTACAAAATCCTGAAATTCCATATTTTTTGCAACAAAATCCGTTTCAGAGTTTACTTCAATAATAACTGCCTTCTTACCATCCTCTGATACTTTAAGATTAATAAGACCTTCGGCTGCAATTCTTCCGGCCTTTTTAGCTGCTTTTGCCAATCCCTTTTCTCTCAGAAGTTCAATAGCTTTTTCCATGTCTCCGTCTGTATCCATTAGTGCCTTTTTACAATCCATCATTCCGGCACCGGTTCTTTCTCTTAATTCTTTTACCATTTCAGCTGTAACAGCCATTCTACATTCCTCCTTGAATTCATATTCTATACATATTGAAAGGTAAGAGAGCATCCCCTTACCTTACCACAATTTACTCTTCTATTTGTTCGCCTTGCTTTGCTTCTATAACTGCATCCGCAATTTTAGATGCTATAAGTTTAACTGCCCTGATGGCATCATCGTTAGCAGGTATTACATAATCTACTTCATCCGGATCGCAGTTTGTATCAACAATTCCGACAACAGGTATGCCTAAAATTTTTGCCTCTTTAACGGCAATTCTTTCTTTTCTCGGGTCTACAACGAAGATAGCTCCCGGCATTCCCTTCATTTCTTTTATACCGCCCAGGAATTTTTCCAGCTTTTCCTGCTCTGCTTTAAGCTTGATTACTTCCTTTTTAGGCAGCACTTTAAATGTCCCGTCTTCTTCCATCGTTTTAAGTTCGTTAAGTCTTTCAATTCTTTGCTGGATCGTTTTAAAGTTTGTAAGCATACCGCCAAGCCATCTGTGATTAACATAGTACATACTACATCTTTTTGCTTCTTCTACAACAGAGTCTTGAGCTTGTTTCTTTGTGCCTACAAATAATATAGGCTTTCCGGTTTCTGCTACTTCCTTAATAAACTCGTAAGCTTCTTCTACTTTTTTTACCGTTTTTTGCAGGTCAATGATATAAATACCATTTCTCTCAGTGAAGATGTATTCCGCCATCTTAGGATTCCATCTTCTGGTCTGGTGTCCAAAGTGTACACCTGCTTCTAATAATTGTTTCATTGAAATAACTGACATATTCTTTTACCTCCTTGGTTTCTTCCTCCATTTCGGTCATCCTCTCTGAAAACCGTTATACGGCACCACTTCAAAGAGTGTTCGAAATGTGTGAATTTAGATAAATTTGGATTTAATCATATCCTTATATACTATAACAAACACATTAAATGAATGCAATAATTTTTTTTAGAAATTCTTTGAATATTCACAGCCACAGTAATTCTGTCTGTATAAATGATATTCCTTTGATAGTTCAACGGAACGTTTATAGCCTTCCTTCTTTTTAAAATCAGAAAAAAGATAAGAAACTCCATACTTTTCTTCAAGCATAGCACCTATTTCATTAATTTTTTCGGCATTTTTTAACGGACTTACCGTCAAAGTAGTTGCAAAATAATCAAACTTATTTTCAAATGCTATTTTTGCTGTCTCATTCATTCTCAAAAGATAACAATTAACA
>JAAYPU010000406.1 GCA_012519645.1 Clostridiales bacterium
AATTTATCCTCATTAAGTGCTTTCAATGTTTGTTTTGCTCCCACAACTAACAGTCCCTTTTTTTTGTACTCAGAAAGCATAAATATCCTCCTTTTATTACAACAAGCAGAAGGGTGACCATGTAAATACTACACAGTCTCCCTTTATATTTGCGTAAGAAACGTACAATTTAGATACCATCAGAGTTGACGCACTATAGTAGTATATCACCGTCGCTGATAGAGTGTCAATTATTTTTTAATCTTCTGCAGCCTCTTCATCAGTCATATTATTTTCATAAACAGGGCGATCTACGGCAATGTTTTTATATCTTTTCATCCCTGTTCCTGCAGGAATAAGCTTTCCTATAATAACATTCTCTTTTAATCCCAGTAACCTATCATTCTTACCTTTAATTGCCGCATCCGTCAACACTCGGGTCGTTTCCTGGAAGGAAGCAGCTGATAAGAAGGAATTGGTTGCCAGAGAAGCTTTGGTAATACCTAATAATGTACGCTTACCCTTTGCAGGTTCTCCGTCTTCGATTTCGGCTTTTTTATTAGCTTCATCAAATTCATATAAGTTATATAAACCGCCCGGCAGCAGTTCGGTATCACCGGCATCCTCCACTTTTATTTTAGAAAGCATCTGGCTGACGATAACTTCAATATGCTTATCGTTGATATCTACACCTTGGAGTTTATATACTCTTTGCACTTCCTTCAGGAGATATTGGTACACACCTATGATCCCTTTGATTCGTAAAATATCATGAGGATTGATTGAACCTTGAGTAAGCTCATCTCCTGCGTAAATATAATCGCCTTCTTTAACCTTTAGTCGGGAGCCATAAGGGATATTATATCTTGCTTCTTCTCCGTCTTTTCCTGTGACCAGAATTTCGGTATTTCTCTTTGTTCCCTTTATAGTGACAGTACCGTCTATTTCTGATATTATTGCTAATCCTTTCGGTTTTCTTGCTTCAAAGAGTTCTTCAACCCTCGGTAAACCTTGCGTGATATCATTTCCGGCAACCCCGCCAGTATGGAATGTACGCATTGTTAACTGAGTACCCGGCTCACCTATGGACTGCGCTGCAATAATACCTACAGCTTCTCCTATGTTTACCAGTTCACCTGTAGCAAGATTGATTCCGTAGCATTTTGAACATACACCATTTTTAGTTCTGCAGGTCAGCGCAGATTTGATTTTTACTGCATCGATTCCTGCTTTTTCTATTGCATCTGCAGCGTCTTCATCTATAAGCTGATCTGCTTTGATAACAATCTTATCTGTTTTAGGATGCTTTATATCTTCTACGGTAAATCTTCCCAGTATCCTGCTTTTTAATGATTCTATTATTTCTTTTCCATCAATAAACGCTTTAACTTCAACGCCTTCGTGAGTTCCGCAATCAACTTCTCGAATTATAACATTGTGGCTTACATCTACCAGCCTTCTGGTAAGGTATCCGGAGTCAGCAGTTCTGAGTGCTGTATCTGCAAGACCTTTTCTGGCACCGTTAGTGGAAACGAAGTATTCCAATACGGATAGCCCTTCACGGAAGTTAGATTTAATGGGTATCTCAATTGTATGCCCTGAAGCATTTGCCATAAGTCCACGCATACCGCCAATCTGACGTATCTGGTTTTTACTTCCTCTCGCACCGGAGTGCGCCATGATAAACAGGTTATTAAGAGGACCAAGAGTATTCATTAAAGCTTCAGCTACTTCTTCTGTTGCTTTTTGCCATGTTTCAATGACCTTTTCATAGCGTTCTTCATTTGAAATAAGTCCTCTTCTATATGCTTTTTCATATTTATCTACCTGTTCATTGGCCTCAGATAAAATCTGGCTTTTTTCTTCAGGTATCTTCATATCGGAAACGCTTATTGTAATGGCTCCGATAGTAGAGTAGTGGAACCCTATTTCCTTAATATGATCCAGCATCTGGGCAGTTACAGTGTTTCCAAATTTGTTGAAGCATTTATTTATTATAGTGCCCAGTCTTTTCTTGTCACATAGGAAATCTACTTCCAACGAGTATTTATCTGTATTTCTATTTACAAATCCTAAATCCTGAGGAATTTTTTCATTAAAGATAAATCTTCCTACTGTAGATTCTACCAGTTTGCCCCTGTCATCCGGTGAAAGCTTTTTCCTGACTTTAACTTTAGCATGGAGTCCAACATTACCTGTTCTATATGCCATAAGCATTTCATCAAAATCTTTGAAGATTTTACCTTCACCCTTTTCACCGGGCACCTCAACAGTCAGGTAATAGCTTCCCAGTACCATATCCTGTGTGGGTGTCGTAATAGGTGAACCATCCTTTGGAGCAAGTATATTATTTACTGAAAGCATCAAAAATCTTGCTTCTGATTGTGCTTCTACAGATAAAGGCACATGCACTGCCATCTGGTCTCCGTCAAAGTCAGCATTATATGCCGTACAAACCAGCGGATGCAGTTTAATTGCTTTGCCCTCAACAAGTACAGGCTCAAAAGCTTGAATTCCCAATCTATGCAATGTCGGAGCACGATTTAACAGTACCGGATGTTCTTTGATAACTTCTTCCAGAACGTCCCAGACTTCCGTCCTCACTTTTTCTACCATTCTTTTTGCACTTTTTATATTGTGAGCCAATCCGTTTTCTACCAGCTTCTTCATGATGAAAGGCTTGAATAGCTCCAATGCCATTTTCTTTGGAAGTCCGCATTGATAAAATTTCAATTCAGGGCCTACAACGATTACGGAACGTCCTGAATAGTCAACGCGTTTTCCTAACAGATTTTGTCGGAAACGCCCTTGTTTACCCTTAAGCATATCAGAAAGAGATTTCAATGGTCTGTTTCCGGGACCTGTTACAGGTCTGCCTCTTCGCCCGTTATCGATAAGTGCATCCACAGCTTCCTGAAGCATTCTTTTTTCATTTCTTACAATGATATCAGGAGCGCCTAAATCCAATAGTCTTTTTAGACGATTGTTTCTATTTATAACACGTCTGTATAAATCGTTTAAGTCTGAAGTGGCAAATCGTCCGCCATCCAGCTGTACCATAGGTCTCAGATCCGGCGGAATAACAGGTATTACATCTAAAATCATCCATTCCGGCCTGTTTCCGGATTGTCTTAATGCCTCAACAACTTCAAGTCTTCTTACAGTTCTTACTTTTTTCTGACCTGTGCTGTCTTTTAATTTTTTTCTTAATTCTTTTGAGAGTTTTTCTAAGTCAATGTGAGTTAAGAGTTCTTTAATTGCCTCTGCACCCATTACTGCTTTAAAACCGTTTTTATATTTTTCCTTGTATTCCCTGTATTCCTGCTCTGATAATAGCTGCTTATAGGATAAAGGAGTACTTTTGGGGTCTATAACAACATAGGATGCAAAATAAAGTATCTTTTCCAAGGAACGTGGAGACATATCCAATACCAAACCCATTCTGCTCGGTATTCCTTTAAAATACCAAATATGCGAAACAGGAGCGGCAAGCTCTATATGTCCCATTCTTTCTCTTCTGACTTTTGATTTAGTAACCTCTACACCACATCTGTCGCATACTATGCCTTTATATCGTATGCGTTTATATTTCCCACAGTGACATTCCCAGTCTTTAGTCGGTCCGAATATTTTTTCACAAAACAGACCTTCTTTTTCCGGTTTTAAAGTTCTGTAGTTAATAGTCTCCGGTTTTTTAACTTCACCTTTAGACCAGCTTCTTATTTTTTCGGGTGATGCAAGACCTATTTTTAATGATTCAAAGTTGTTAAGCTCGTACAAGGGGTGTTCTCTCCCTTCATAGTAATTTTTGGGGTTCTAAAAATCTTCTTCATCAGACATATCTTCATCGTCATCAATAATTTCATCAACTATATCATCTTCTGTATCAATGTCTATCGATATGTCCTCTTCTATAAAGCCCATATCTTCCTCGTCAACGTCTATGTCCAGATCATAATCTTCATCCAATTCTGTGCCTGCTTCCTCATCCGGCTTCTGATAGAATGAAAATCCTTCAACTTCTAAGATAGAATCGATTTCGTTCAATTCATCTTCAACAGATTCTTTGATCTCTATTTCCTTATCTTCTTCAGTCAATACTTTGACATCCAGTGCAAGGCTTTGCATTTCCTTGATAAGTACTTTAAAGGATTCTAGAACTCCCGGTTCCGGAATATTTTCGCCTTTTACTATAGATTCATAAGTCTTGACACGACCTACAACGTCATCAGATTTTACTGTCAGTATTTCCTGCAGTGTATACGCTGCTCCGTATGCTTCAAGTGCCCAAACTTCCATTTCACCAAATCTCTGTCCTCCAAATTGGGCTTTACCGCCAAGAGGCTGTTGAGTTACCAGAGAATAAGGTCCCGTGCTTCTTGCATGGATCTTGTCGTCTACTAAATGGTGAAGCTTCAGCATATACATATATCCAACCGTAACCGGATTATCAAACGGCTCTCCGGTACGGCCATCATATAATTTCAATTTTCCTGTTTCAGGGTATCCGCATTCTTTCAATAGTTCAATAATATCGTTTTCTCTGGCACCATCGAAAACAGGAGTTGAAATATACCATCCCTTATGTTTTGCAGCTAAACCTAAATGGGCCTCCAATACCTGACCGATATTCATACGAGAAGGTACACCCAGTGGGTTTAATACTACCTGTAATGGCATTCCATCCTCCATAAAAGGCATATCTTCTTCAGGAAGAATTCTCGATATAACCCCTTTATTTCCGTGGCGGCCAGCCATCTTGTCGCCTACATTTATTTTTCTTTTAGTTGCTACATAGCATCTTACGAGCTTATTGACACCCGGTGGAAGTTCATCTCCATTTTCTCTGGAGAAAACCTTTATATCTACAATGATGCCTGTTTCTCCGTGAGGTACACGAAGTGAAGTGTCTCGAACTTCTCTTGCTTTTTCACCGAATATTGCACGTAAAAGCCTTTCTTCTGCTGTCAGTTCTGTTTCACCTTTTGGTGTTACTTTTCCGACAAGAATATCAGAAGAATTAACTTCAGCTCCAATTCGGATAATACCATTTTCGTCCAGGTCTTTAAGTGCATCTTCGCCTACATTCGGAATATCTCTTGTTATTTCTTCCGGTCCAAGCTTTGTATCCCTGGCTTCTGCTTCATATTCTTCAATATGGATAGATGTTAAAGCATCTTCCATTATCAATCTTTCATTTATAAGTATAGCATCCTCAAAGTTATAACCTTCCCAGGTCATAAAACCAACCAGAAGGTTCTTTCCTAATGCGATTTCACCCTGATCGGTCGAAGGACCGTCTGCAATGGGCTCTCCTGCTTCGACATGTTCATTTTTATTGACTATAGGTCTTTGATTGATGCATGTACCTTGATTAGACCTTTTAAACTTTAACAGCTTATAGCGGTCTCTGCCTCCGTCGCTGTCTCTGCGAATAACTATTTCATTTGCATCAACTCGTTCAACGATTCCTGAATTTTTTGCTAATATTACTACACCTGAATCTTTTGCTGCTAAATATTCCATTCCTGTTCCTATAATAGGTGCTTCAGGAATAAGAAGAGGAACAGCCTGACGTTGCATGTTTGAACCCATAAGTGCCCTGTTGGCATCATCATTTTCCAAAAAAGGAATCATAGCTGTTGCAACAGATACAACCTGTTTTGGTGATACGTCCATATAATCGGCTTCTTCTCTTGGAACGACATCGATATCTCCGCCGAAGCCTCTGGCCGTTACTCTTTTATTGATAAAACGGCCTTCCTCATCCAAAGGTTCATTCGCCTGTGCGATGATGAGCGTTTCTTCTTCATCCGCAGTGAGATAATGTATTTCTGAAGTAACGATACCTTTCTCTTTATCCACTTTTCTATACGGTGATTCAATAAAACCATATTCATTGATCTTTCCATATGTGGTAAGGGAACCAATCAATCCAATGTTTGGACCTTCAGGCGTTTCAATAGGACACATCCTTCCATAATGGGAGTGATGTACGTCACGCACCTCGAAACCGGCTCTTTCTCTTGAAAGCCCTCCGGGTCCTAATGCGGAAAGTCTTCTCTTATGTGTAAGCTCAGCCAGCGGATTTGTCTGGTCCATAAATTGTGAAAGCTGACTGCTTCCAAAAAATTCTTTTATAGCCGCAGTAACGGGACGGATATTTATCAGTGCCTGAGGAGTGATTATATCCATGTCCTGAATTGTCATTCTTTCTCTGACAACACGTTCCATCCTTGAAAGCCCGATCCTGAACTGATTCTGCAATAATTCACCTACGGTTCTTAATCGTCTGTTTCCTAAATGGTCGATATCATCAACATGTCCAATGCCATGTCTTAAATTCAAAATGTAACTGATAGAAGCAATAATATCATCAACAATAATGTGTTTCGGTGATAATTTAGCTTTTTCAGCAATCAATGCTTCTCTGATTTCTCTTTCCGTTTGACAATTATCCAATATTTCTTTCAATACAGGATAGTATACTCGTTCAGGCAAGCCAATATCCTCAATATTCATATTTATGAATTTCTTGATATTGACAAAATTATTTCCTACAATTTTTACGATTCTTCCTTCATCATCAAAAACATGTACTGCCTTTACTCCGGTATTTTCTATTTCAAAGGCTTTATCCCGTGAAATTTTATCATCTTTTTTTGCAAGTATTTCACCTGTCTCCGGGTCTGCAATATCTTCAGCTGCCTTGCATCCGATAAGCCTGTTAGCCAATCCAAGCTTTTTATTATATTTGTAACGACCAACCTTTGCTAAATCATATCTTTTAGGATCAAAAAATAAAGAATCCAGCAGCGACTTTGCGCTTTCGACAGTTGGTGGTTCTCCCGGTCTTAATTTTTTATATATTTCAAGAAGCCCTTCATCAGCATTATTTGTATGGTCTTTTTCCAATGTTCTTGATAGTCTCTCATCTTCGCCCAAAAGTTGAATTATTTCCAAATCCGATCCAAAACCTAAAGCTCTTAATAGTGTTGTGACCGGTTGTTTTCTTGTTCTGTCAACTCTTACAGAAACAACTTCGTTGGAGTCAGTTTCATACTCCAGCCATGCTCCTCTATTGGGAATAATAGTAGTAGAATATAATTTTTTCCCTGATTTATCAATCTGCATATCGTAGTATGGTCCCGGAGAACGGACAAGCTGAGTAACAATGACACGCTCAGCGCCATTGTAAATAAATGTACCCTTATCTGTCATAAGGGGAAAATCACCCATAAATACTTCTTGTTCTTTTACCTCTCCGGTTTCTTTATTTATCAACCGTACTTTAACCTTTAACGGTGCCGCATATGTAACATCTCTTTCTTTACATTCTTCTACTTCATATTTAGGGTTTTCACTGATAGAATAATCTATAAACTCGAGTATAAGATTACCTGCATAATCTTTGATAGGAGATATATCCTCAAAGACCTCTCGCAATCCTTCTTTTAAAAACCATTCATATGAATCCCGCTGAATCTGTATAAGGCTAGGCATAGGTGCAACTTCGTTAATTTGTGAATAACTCATTCGAACCTTTTTGCCTGTCTTGATAGGATGGGGCATGTTCTTCACTCCCTTACAGAAAATAATGTTACTAAATCATCTAATTTATTGTTAAAAAAAACAAATACCTGCCATTATATACTATTAACTTTTTTTGCCTTTTTCATACTATTTTTGATTTTATATATGTGTATGGCAATTTAACATAATATCATAT
>JAAYPU010000407.1 GCA_012519645.1 Clostridiales bacterium
GGTGCAGTCATTTTCATATTTGCTGATCTTCTCTTATCACGTCTAGCTTTGGATATTTTTCTCTTTGGCACTGCCATACAAACACCTCCTTAATTCTGCTTTAATAATTCCTTTAGCTTGATCAATCTTAAATCTATATCTTCATTGTCACAATCACATTCCGAGTTATTCAGATTTATGCCGCACTTAGGACATAAGCCTTTGCAGTCATCCTTGCAAATAACTCTCATGGGCAGTTTTAGTATAAGTAATCTTTCTATAAGGTCTTCGAGATTTATGCTGTTTTCGTTTACGTCTATCATAATATCTGCAGAATCATCTTCATTTTCGTTGATTATGATTTCATTAAAATCAAAAGATAAATCTTTTATAACATTATCCAGACATTTGTTACATTCTGTTTGAATAATTGCCTTCAAAGTTCCTTTTAAAATAATATTGCCTTCCATTCTAAAAAGCAAGCCTTTAATCCATACAGGCTCAACAAGATTGAATATTTCACCGCCACGATAGATTTTTTCAATGTCAACAGTAACATCTAAAGGCATTTCACCATACCTATTGCTAATTAGGTCTGAAATATTTATTCTCATTAAGCATACACCTCAATGCCCTCTAAGCTAACAGATTAATTATACAAACCACTAAAAATGTTGTCAAGAAATATTTGCTAAAGGTTATTAAAGGCTGCTTGAAATCCTCACGGTGTCTCTGGCAATCATTAATTCTTCATTTGTAGGAATTACAAGAACCTTTACTTTGGAGTCATCGGCACTTACAACAGCGTCCTTACCTCTGATATTGTTCTTATTATCATCAATTTTTATTCCTAAATATTCTAAGTTTTCACAAATACTCTTTCTCATAGACGCAGAATTTTCTCCGATGCCGGCAGTAAATACGAGAGCGTCTAGTCCATTCATTTCAGCTGCGAAAGCTCCGATATATTTTTTCTCTCTATGTGCGAACACATCAAGTGCTAAATGAGCACGTTCATTTCCTGCATTTGCAGCATTTTCAATATCTCTAAAATCACTGCTTATGCCGGAAATACCAAGCACACCGGATTTTTTCTGCAGAATATTTTCCATTTCCCCTATATTCAGGTTTTCTTTTTCCATAACATATTTCATAATAGCAGGGTCTATATCTCCGGATCTTGTTCCCATTGCAAGGCCTTCCAGCGGAGTTAAGCCCATTGTAGTGTCCAAACATTTTCCGTCTTTTACTGCAGCCATGCTTGAACCATTGCCAAGATGGCATATTACGAGTTTGGAACCTTCCGCTTTCATTCCCAGAAATTCCAGCGTTCTCTGGCTTACATACCTAAAGCTTGTCCCGTGGAAACCATATCTTCTTACCTTATATTTTTCATAATATTCATGTGGGATCGCATAAGTATATGAAACCGGCGGCATCGTCTGATGGAATGCGGTATCAAATACTGCGACCATCGGAGTATTCGGCATTAACTGCTTGCATGCTCTTATTCCCATAAGGTTTGGCGGGTTATGGAGAGGCCCTAATACGCAGCATTCATCTATGCCGGCTTCAACATCATCTGTAATCAAATGCGAACCGGTGAATTTTTCTCCGCCGTGCAGTACCCTGTGCCCAACGGCTGAAATTTCACTCATATCCTTAATAACGCCATTAGTCTCATCAATCAAAACTTCCAGTACTAAGCTTATAGCCTCTGTATGATTTTTCATTGTTTTTTCTATTGATATTTTACCATTTCCTGTTTTCTCATGCTGTAAAACAGATCCTTCAATTCCTATTCTTTCTACAAGTCCTTTCGCCAGGATAGTCTCATCTCTCATATCCAGTATTTGATATTTTAATGATGAGCTTCCGCAGTTTACAACTAAAACCTTCATACGTACCTCCTAAATAAATCCTTTGTATACTATTTTTATAGCATTTCAACTATTTATTATAAATTAAAATGTATGCTGATATCAAGTATTTTTCTCTTATATTATTTCAATATTATTAATTTCCTATATATACTTGCAAATTTTTACACAAATAATATATCATTAACTGAGAATTAAGAACTAAAAACTAAGAACTAATGTAGAAATTTTACCAAATCAAAATTCATCCTTATCTTTCAGTTGTCAGTTTTTCAGTTTTCAGTTATTAATTTCCCTAACCACTAACCACTAATTACTAACCACTACTAAAAGAAATCTGGTGAATTTTATGAATGTTCTTGGTATCGTTGCGGAGTATAATCCATTTCACAATGGGCATCTTTACCATTTAAAAAAATCAATACAGGAATCCAATGCAGACTTTACCATCTGTATTATGAGCGGCAATTTTTTGCAAAGAGGCGAACCAGCCTTATTTAATAAGTGGATACGTGCGGAGGCTGCAGTTAAGAATGGTGCGGATATAGTAATCGAGCTCCCTGCTGCTTTTGCCTGCAGCAGTGCCGAGTATTTTGCCAAAGGTGCAATTTCTATTCTTAACGGTTTAGGATGTGTCACACATATTTCCTTTGGTTCCGAACATGGAGATTTGGATCCTTTGTATAAAACAGCTGAAATATTAGCTTCTGAAAGCGATGACTTTCAAGACAACTTGAAAAAGCACCTTTCAACAGGAATTTCTTTTCCTTCGGCAAGAGAAAAGAGCATTGGCGAAATGGTAAATATCGATAACATTCTTAGCACACCTAACAATATTTTAGGAATAGAGTATCTAAAAGAGCTTATACGTTCAAATAGCCCGATAAAACCAATAACTATATCCCGAAAAGATGCAGCATACCATTCAATAACGATCGAAGGCTCTATATGCAGTGCTACGGCTATTCGAGAACAATTAAAAGACAAAAAAAACGAAGTGAATTATATCAAAGATGCTGTCCCAGCTCTGACATATGAAACTATAGCATACTATGTATCTGAGGGTGTATCCCCTTTATATCTTCCGGATATTTTTGATTTTATACGGTACAAGCTTTTAAGTACAAATGCAAATGAATTGAATAAAATATTTTCAGCGACAGAAGGCATTGAAAACAGAATATTGAATGAAATTCGAAGTACGAACAGCATAGATGAGTTAATATCGAATGCGAAGAGCAAGCGTTACACTCAGACAAGCATTCAAAGATTATTGATCCATACTCTTTTAGGATTAACTAAAGAAGATATGTCTTCATTCGCTGAAAACATGTCCTGTATTTATGCAAGGATATTAGGGTTTTCGAGCAAAGGAAGCTGGTTATTACGCAATATGAAAAAGTCAGACTATCTGAAAATTCCTTTAATAACAAATATAAACAAAGAGGCGCCCGAAGATCCTTATATAAAAAAATTGCTTGGATACGATATAATGGCTTCTGATATCTACCATCTGATATCCGGCAAATATGATCTTTATAAAGAATCCGATTATGTAAAACAACCCTATAGGTGCGAAAGCACTGATTAACGATTGTTTAACTGTTGCTAAACTATTGTTTAACGATTGTTGAACTATTGCTTAGTCTGCAATTTAAACTTAGTTTGGCTAAGTTTCTATTCTGATAAATATCGCTGCTGAATATAATGTTGGTATGAAAAGTAATAAGAACGTTTCAAACCTTTATATATTCATACTCATATCAACAGTATTGGCAGCATTACTGATCATCTTATATCCCGAAGAATCATTAAATGCTGCAAAGTCAGGTATTTTACTCTGGTTTAATACTGTACTGCCTGCTCTGTTCCCTTTTTTTGTGTGTTCAAAAGTCATGACACGTTTAGGTATCGTAAAAATATTGGGCAGACTGTTAGAACCAATCCTTCGCCCTCTGTTCCGGGTTCCCGGAGAAGCATCCATTATTTTTGCCATTAGTATTACCTCCGGATATCCAATCGGCGTCCAGATGGTTTCAGAATTGAGACAGAATAAAACAATCTCTCGTGATGAGGCTGAAAGAATGCTTTCCTTCTGCAGCACTTCCGGTCCATTATTCATACTTGGTTCCGTTGGCGCAGGTATGTTTGCTGATCCTTTGCTTGGATGGAGCATTGCAGTATCTCATTTTTCAGGTGCCATAATTAACGGGCTTGTATTTCGTTTCCATGGCAAGCATAATATAAATTATTCAAACAAAAGAAAAAAGCTTATGGAAGTATTGGAAGAAGCCGAAGAAAACAATAAGAAAAGTTCATTGATCGTCTTTATAGGAGAAGCTATATTAGAATCTTTTAAAAGCCTCTTATTGATTTGCGGATATATTATATTTTTTTCTATTATGATTTCCCTATTGGAGAAATTTTCAATTTTCATACTTGTTTCTAATCTGATACATTTTGTTATTCCATATACAAACCCTGATATTTTTCTTTCATTCATAAAAGGCGTTTTTGAGATCACCTTAGGATGCCACACTCTCTCGCAATTACAATCATTAGATTTCGTAACTGCCTGCATAATATGTACCGGTATTATATCATGGAGCGGTCTTTCCATTCATGCGCAATCTTTAACTTTCATAGCCCAAACAGATATCCGCAGCTCCATCTACTTAATCACAAAATTATTTCATTCAATTTTTTCTATGCTATGTGCTTTTATATTCGCTCCTTTTATTATTGATCATGAACCTGCTGTATCCAGTGTTTTTAATGTATCAGATATTTTAATAAACCAAGGCTTTACTTATAAATTATTATTCTCCACAAAGCTGATGATCGCAGTTATCATATTGTTCGTCATAACTGCCGTACTTAACCAATTACTGTCAATCAAGAGAAGCAATTAAAAGAAGGTTTCTGGTCTGAGGTCCGGCGTCCGGAGTCCGAAGTAGAGGCTAACAGTCTTCGCCCAAAAGATTACAGATGAAAGAATATTTTCCAAGCTTTCTATTCGTAAACAATTTAAATCGATAAAATTTCGAAAAGCAAAAAAAGAGATATTGCAATGCAATATCCTCCTAAATTCTTCATTATCAATTATTAATTTGCAACATAGTTGCACAGTTATCAATTGTTTTCTTCATCATCAAGCTTATAATTACTTTTATACATAATGCCATGTATTTCATTTCTGTTGGTTCCCAGCATATTTTTTATGTTTTCGATATTACTCTGGAGTCCGGAATACATTTCATCAATATATGTAGTTTGAAGTTTTTCTATTTTAGATTGAAGGTCTCCCAGAATATTATCTACATATGTTAAAGCATTCTTTTTCATTTCATTTGCGTTCTTTTCTGCTTCTTTAAGGATTTCTTCAGCTTTAGTCCTTGCTTTTAATGCTAAATCGTCATTTTCAATCATTGATTCAATATTGGTTTTGGCTTCTCTTATCATTAGCTCAGATTCTTTTTGTGCTTCAGCTAATATACGCTGTCTTTCTTCCTTTATCCACTGAGCTTGTTGTATTTCGTCAGGCAGTTCCACTCTGATCTCTTTTATTATTTCCAACAGCTCGCCGCCATCGACCAATATTTTTCCGGTCAAAGGAAAACCGGAACTATTTTCTATGACATCCTCCAATTCATCTAATAGGTGCAATACTTTCATTTTCGTGACCTCCATATTATTTATTTACTTTAGCTTTCATATATTCAATAACCTTTGCAGGAGCAAAATCGTCGATATTTCCGCCAAAAGCAAAAACTTCTTTTACTAAGCTGGAGCTAATATAAGAAAGATTTGATTTTGTCATGAGAAAAATTGTTTCCATTTTATCATAAAGCTTATTATTCATTTGTGCCATTTGAAATTCATATTCAAAGTCAGTGGTTGCACGAAGCCCTCTTATAACGGCATCAATATTATTCGCTTTCACATAATCTATCAATAGCCCTGAAAAACTGTCCACAACAATATTCCCCATACCTTCCGTCACCTGCTTAATAATTTCGATTCGTTCCTCTACCGAGAAAAAAGGTGCTTTTGAAGGATTATTTAACACGCCAATGATGAGCTTGTCTGAAAATTTTACCGCTCTTTCGATTATATCCATATGCCCATTTGTAATGGGATCAAATGTACCTGGGTATAAATTTATTTTCATTTTATTCTCCTAAACTAGATTTCTTAAAATTGATATCATAGTAATCCCGTATTTCTTGCTTTTTAACAATTCAAAATCTGATATATCCTCCCATATTTCATCTGTGCTATGCTCTATTACTATGATCCCTTTGCTTGAAAGTATTCCGTACTTAGAAATAAGGCGAAGACAATTATCTATATGTCCTTTATTATAGGGAGGGTCTAAAAAAATTATATCTGCCTTAATATTTAAATTTTTTATTGCTTTTTCATAATTAGCATGAATGACATGACTCTCCTTAAAATATCCTGTAGTCTCAATATTTTTTTTAACAATATCTATGCTTGTATAATTGTTATCAATAAAATAAGCCTCTCTGGCACCTCTGCTGATGGATTCTAATCCTAAATTACCCGTTCCGGCAAACATATCAATAACAACTGCATCTTCGATATAAGAATCGATCATACTGAAAATAGATTCCTTTACTCTATCCCCCGTAGGCCGCACATCTTGATTTTTAGGGGTGAAAAGATTTCTTCCTTTTGCATCTCCGGCTATTATTCGCATATATAATTCCTCACATTATATTATATTTTATCATATCGTAAAGAAAGTTCAATACAAAAAGCCTGAGACCTTTAAATCATCGGCCTCAGGCTTCTATGTTTATGACCTATTTCCCTGATAATTGTTGTTCTGCCATTTTAACAAGATTTCTTGTAATGTATCCTCCAACATAGCCATTCTGTCTTGAAGTTAAGTTGCCTTTATCCATATTATCATAATTGCTTAGACCAAGTTCATTGGCGATTTCTGTTTTCATGTTATTTAAAGCAGCTTTTGCTTCAGGAACAACTTTTTGATTACTAGTGTTGCTTGCCATTTTTTTCACCTCCTGTTGTACTATTAATTTAACCGCACGAGGCAAAAGCATGACAAGCAACTTTTAGATATCCTTCCTTGAATTAGGAAATTATAAGTTTAAATTTTCCATATCGTTAAATAAGCTTAGAATTTTCAGCTTAAATTTATTATTATCTTTTTTTTCAAGAAGCGGATCGCTGTTTAATATTATTTCCGCTTCTTTTTGAACCTGACTTAATATTTTTATATGCTTAAACAAATTTGCAATTTTCATTTCAGGGATCCCATGCTGCCTTGTGCCGAAAAATTCCCCGGGACCGCGAATTTTCAGATCCTCTTCGGCTATCAGAAAACCATTGTCCGTTTCTTCCATGATTTGTGCCCTGCGTTGAGATATTTCATTATCGCTTCCGTTTATCAATATACAATAAGATTGTTCCTGTCCTCTGCCAACGCGCCCTCTTAACTGATGCAGCTGAGCCAATCCGAATCTTTCGCAATTTTCAATAACCATAACTGTCGCATTAGGAACGTCTATACCAACTTCGATAACTACTGTTGAAATAAGAACACTGATCTCGCCGTTAATAAACTTTCCCATAATTTCGTCTTTCTCTGTTTGTTTTAAATTGCCATGCAAAATGGCTATTTTATAGCCGGAAAAAAATGATTCCAATTCCTCAAACAAGCTTTCAACAGACCTTGTATTTAGATTTTCCGAATCCTCTATTAAGGGTGCTACGATGTACGCTTGTCTTCCTTTTGAAATTTCCTGTTTTATTAATTCATATGCTTGTATCCTATTTTGCATATCCAGACAAAGGGTTTTGATTTTTTTTCTCCCCGCGGGCATTTCATCTATAATAGATATATCCAAATCTCCATACAATATAAGTGCAAGAGTTCTAGGAATAGGTGTTGCTGTCATAACTAATATATCCGGTCTTATGCCTTTATCGGATAAAGCGGCACGCTGGTTGACACCAAAGCGATGCTGTTCATCAGTGATGACCAGACCGAGTTTGAAGAATTTTACATTATCCTGAATAACCGCATGGGTACCGATAAGCACATTAATATCTCCCGATTCCAGCCCTGCCAATATCTCTTCTCTGTACTTCTTTGAAGTACTGCCTGATAAAAATTCTATTTTGATTTCAAAAGCATTAAAGAATTTTTTAAAAGTTTTAAAATGTTGCTGCGCTAATATTTCTGTAGGTGCCATTACCACAGCCTGATATGAAGATAAAACCGATTTGTACACTGCTGCTGCGGCGACAACAGTTTTACCCGAGCCAACATCTCCTTGGATAAGCCTGTTCATTACTTTTGGCGATTCCATGTCATTTATGATCTCATCTATTGCTCTTTTCTGTGCATTCGTTAAAGTAAAAGGTAATTGTTCGATAAATTTGTCCACTGGTATTTCCTTGGAAAATACTATGCCCTTCAAATCCTTTTGCAGCCTGTTTTTTATCATCAGCAAACCCGTTTGCAATATGAGAAGCTCTTCAAAAATCAGCCTGAATTTCGCCACTTTAACGGCATCGAAAGACTGAGGAAAATGTATTTCCTTCAAAGCATATTTTATACCACACAATCTGTTTCTTTTCAGTATTTCATCAGGCAGATATTCATCAATACAATCTATATAGTGCAACGCATTTTTTTGAATCCTTCTTCTTTCATTTTGAGAAATGCCTTCCGTTAACGGATATATTGGCATTATAGCTTTTATGTCTTCATCATTAACTTCAGAAAAATCAGGGTGAATCATTTGCTTCCTATCGAATGATATGGAAACACGTCCATAAAAATAGTACTTTTTATCTATGGTAAATGCTTTATAATAATATGAAGCATTAAAAAATACGATCTCCAATTTGCCTGTTTTATCTTCAACTAATACTCTCAGCATCTGTTTTCTGTTTTTCACATATTTACTCTTGCTTATAGCCAAGACCTTTGCACATATAAGAACCTGCTCGTCATTGGTTAATTGAGCTATGTATTTTACATTTCTTCGATCCTCATACTCTCTTGGAAAAGAATATAAGACATCTTCTATATTGAACATGCCCATTCTTTGTAATTTTACTGTTTTTTTAGGTCCTACACCTTTAATAGATTGCACAGGACTTAGTTGTGTATTAATACAATTATTATTCATGACGATTAACCCTTAATAACTATATCTCTCTTGGCAATTTTTTTAGCTTTGATACCTTTAATAAAAATATATACCGTATCGGGCATAATATTTATGGCTTCATGAATATTTTTTTTAATTTCATTTATAATTTTTTGTGTGGTATTGTTTATACTTGCTCCAAATTTCATTATTATATATACTTTAACGGTAATGTCTGTGTCCTGATTTGTAACATCTACTAAATGGCTGTCATCAGCAATACGGCTTACTATATTGGATACCTGCCCCTTGGAGTTAGTTAGAGACACAACTTCAGGATACTTTGCAATGGTATACTTAACTATCTTTTCAACAATTCGTCTGTTTATATTTATAGAGCCATTTTCATTTTCGATTTTGATAAACAAACCATCACCACATTTCTTTGTTAATTATATTTATATTATATATTTTTTTTACTCTCAAACAAAGGCTCTTTTATTATCTTTAAAATACATTTGTCTTTTATTATTCGATATTTTTATTTTTATGTGTACACAAAATAAATAATGTGTTATAATACCTTTGTTTCACGTAAAAAATAACAACATCTATGAATAGATTTCTACGCAGGCAAAACTTGCCGTGCAGCTCGTTTTAAGCTATGGTAATACTGCAACTCATAGATTTGTGATTTTCTTGAGTTTGCTCTCATCGTGTTGGGCAATCTAATAAATAGAATTAATCATATTATTGGATAAGCTTGGAGGAGGTGTTTTAGATGTCAAAAAAATGCGAAATATGCGGAAAAGGTCAAATTTCAGGTAATCAAGTAAGCCATTCAAACAGGCATACGAAAAGAAAATGGAATGTGAATGTGCAGAAAGTCAAAGTCGTCGAAGGCGGCTCTGTTATCAGAAAAACAGTGTGCACAAGATGTATAAGATCAAACAAAATTACCAGAGCAATGTAACAACGCCATAAGGGCGGTTCCCTATAATTTTATAGTAAAATTATAAGGAACCGCCCTTATCTATTAGCAAAACAGCTTATATCCCAGATATATCAATAAAAAACCAATTATAATCAACCACAATTTATATGGAAGTATAAGAATTCCAATAATAGATATTCCCAGAATCAATAAAACCAAACCAATGATTTTCATTTCTGCTCTCCAAAAGAAACATCTATTTCTTCTCATGGTGCACCTCCATTATAATATGATATATACTATGAGGCCTAGAAAAAGCATTCCCAACATAATGTACCAAATCCACAAGGGCATGACCTCAATAATAACGATAGCCCCTATAATGGCTAAAATGATCCCGGCAATTCTTTGGGAAATCTTTTTCCTTCTCACTTATATCACCTTTAAAAGCAAATTATTATTCTGCCATTAAATAATTCATTATATTAAAAAAACAAATCCCTTGTTACAAAAACAAAACTACGCTTAATACATATTATCTTCAGAGCGGAGAATATATGCTAACTAATAGCTTAGAACAAAAAATCAACTGAAAACTGACAACTGAAAGATAAGGAAGAAATTTTGCTTCAGAGCAAAATTTCCACATTTACTTTTAGTTCTTAGTTAATACAATAAGCAGTTCACCTTTTTCCTTAAATATAACTACCTTGTCCTTTTCCAGCACGTTGCTGACACCCCATGAATCACCACATATTAATGTGGCATTATTTAAAGGATACATAAAACCTTCCAGTGTAATTCCCTCTACTTTTTCCGTTAAAGGAATGAGAGAGACCGTATCTCCTTTTTTGCCTTTTAATTCAGTTTCTTTCTCTGCTAAAAAAGCAATATTAAAATCGTCTGTCAGTTTTCCAACCGATTCGTTATCCCTGATGTACAAAAGATGATATATGTTTGATAGTGTATGATCCAATCTGTTCCCGGTACATCCAAAGAGCCCTATGAGCTTTGCTCCTCTCTTCAATGCTATATCAATAGCTAAATGTGTGTCCGTGGCATCCTTGGCTTTAGGAAATTTCTGAACTTCGACACCAAGTGAAGTGAAATAATTAAAAGTATCATCTGAAATTGAATCTAAATCTCCAACGATCATATTTGGTGTAAGATCCATTTTTCTGATATGATCATTTCCTCCATCCACACCAATAATAAAATCATATTCATCTGAAATGATTTTTTTGATCCTCATGTAATCGGAAATTGATCCATTTGATACTATTGCTGCCTTCAATTTCTTCACAACCCTTCAATAGAATAGTGTATAGAGTATGGAGTATGGAACAGGTCTCAGGTCTCGGGTCTCAGGGGTCTGAAAAGGTGATTAGTGGTTAGTGGTTAGTGATCATCGGTTTATCATTCGTATATTGTGTAATGATACTGTCAGTTAACAATCGTTTAACGATGGTTTAACTATTGCTCAACTATCGTTTAACAGGTACGAATATGTTCCTTAGTAAAAAGGTTTTGCTTTAAGCAAAACCTACATTATCTTTCAGTTATCAGTTTTCAGTTGTCAGTTATTTATTCATTTCCTCTAAAAATTGTTTTGTTTGCTTGTAAACATCTTCCGCGCCGAATATGGCAGATCCTGCAACGATAATGTTTGCACCGGCATCTATGACCTTTTTCACATTATCCAGTTTAATGCCTCCATCGACTTGTATATCAATATTCAGACCTTTTCTATCTATGATCTCTCTTACCTGAGATATTTTTTCAAATATAGCTTCAATAAAATTTTGTCCGCCAAAGCCAGGATTTACAGACATAATCAAAATCATATCCAAATCGTTCCAAATATAATCCAAAACATCAATGGGAGTTGCCGGATTCAAGGCCACACCGGCTTTCAAATTCAATGCTTTTATGCTTTGCAATGTTCGATGAAGATGAGTACAGCCTTCTGCATGTACAGTAATAACCTCAGTATTTTTAAATATAAACTTTTCTATGTAATCATCGGCATTTTCTATCATCAAATGAACATCAAAAGGAATATTCGTATAATTTGCAAGACATGATAAAACAGGCGGGCCTATTGTAATGTTGGGCACGAAGTGTCCATCCATTACATCGACATGTAAAAGCTGGGCACCTGCCTTTTCGACCTTGCGAATATCTTCGGCAAGATACGAAAAATTTGCTGATAATATGGACGGTGCTAATTTAATCATATTTATGTCTCCTCTGTTCTTCTATTTCTTTTAGCATAGCAACGTATGACTCATATCTTGAAGCAGCAATCTCATTCAATGCCACCTTATTTTTTATCTCGCATTGCGGTTCATGAAGATGACGACATCCTTTAAACCTGCATTTTTCTATATGAGGCACAAATTCCGGAAAATAATATGCGATTTCTTCTTCTTCAATATCTGAAATCTCCAGTGATGTAAATCCCGGCGTATCTAATACACTTCCTCCAAAATCCAGATCCAACAATTCTACATGCCTTGTAGTATGCTTTCCTCTTTCTACTTTTTCACTGATATCTCCCGTTCTCAATTGAAAACCATGCTGCACTTCATTAAGAAGAGAAGATTTTCCTACTCCTGATGGTCCGGCAAAAATGCTTATACGGTTCATTAAAAGTTTCTTTAATTCTGAAATACCTTCTTTTGTTTTAGTACTGGTAAAAATAATATCATATCCGGCATTTCGATATGTAGCAAACAATTCATCTTTCTTTTCAGAATCTGTTATTAAATCTAATTTGTTAATACAAACGCATGCCTGTATTTCATTTTTTTCAACGGTAACCAAAAACCTATCCAGCAACTGTAGATTAGGCTCCGGCTTTGTAAATGAAAAAACTATTACTGCCAAATCAATATTTGCAACAGGAGGTCTTATTAGGTAGTTTTTTCTTTCAAAAATACTGTCAACAACACCGGTTCCATTCTCTTTTGCATCTATAAGTACACGATCTCCTACAGCAGGTACAATATTATCCTTCCTAAAAATCCCTCTCGCTTTACATTCATATATATTTTTATCTTCGGTTTTTACGTAATAGAATCCTCCGATCCCTTTTACGATAATACCGTTAATCTTCATAGAACAGCCCCGTTTCAAAGTTGAGATTTTTCTCAGCAATCATAGCATCATCAAAATAAATTGCAATTCTGGCTTTTCCGCTTCCACTGATATTTATTTCTTCTTTCCCGCTATTTTCTTTACTATGAACGGCATTATATATCATTTCAATGCTGCCATCTTGAATTTTAAATATCTTGATAGTAAATATATCATTTATTGCTTGGTCATAATGCAGAATTAATGGCACTTTATATATTGGCGCTTTATTATCCTTAATAACCTCTTCTTCAGCAAATGCACTTTGTTGTCCTTTACTTACTTTTAAATCCACAAGTGAATTTTCTTGAACTTCCTTCCCTGCATCTATGCTTTGGTTTATTACTATATCTTTTTCAAAATCATCACTATTGACATATTCAATATTTCCTATTTTGAGTCCGGCAGTTTCAATATTTGATTTCGCATCTTCTATAGTCTTTCCTACTACGCTGATCATTAAGATTGTTTTTATCTTGATTCCATCGCTAACTACAAGGTCCACTTCCGAATTTTCCGGTACTTTCTCTCTTGCAACCGGATTCTGTCTAATTACAATTCCTATTGGCAATTCGCTTGCTTCCCTTACTATCATACCTTCAGTCAGCCCGCTTTTTTCAATCAAAAACAAAGCATCTTCAAGCTTTTTATTTACGAGAAAAGGTGTCTCTACCATTCTTTCGCCCTTACTGATTACAAGTTTTACTGTGGAACCCACCTTCACGGACATTCCTGCAATAGGATTTTGTGAAATGACTTGTCCTTCCAAAAAGTCGGAACTGTATTCTTCACTTCTCTCGACCTGAAGGCCTTGTTGTCCCAGTAATTTTTCTGCCTCTGTATAATCGTAATATAAAACTTCAGGAACGCTTATTTCCTTTACGAAGAATAAATCTTTAGTAAATAATATAAAATTGCTGAATATCAAGGCAAGAATGATAGCTGAAATAATTGCACTCATTCTTATGAGAAAGCTCTTCCTTAAATAAGGTTTTGTTTTAGTTTTAGTCTTTGCCTTTCGGTTTCTCTTTGCCATATCTATGTCAGATTTTTTTCCGGAATCCTGAATAACCGGCAATACCTGAGTAGATTTATTTGCATCGGTATCACTATATATTTTAGTATAATCTAAAAAGGGAGAAAATACCTTATCTAAATCATCATACATTTCCATAGCTGATATATATCTTTTTATTTGTATTTTATGTGTTGCTTTCATAATAATTGCTTCTAATGACTTAGGTATTTTCGAATTGTAGACCGATGGCAATACCATTTCTTCGCTTATATGCTTCATTGCGACGGATACAGCACTATCCCCGTCAAAGGGTACCCTTCCGGTAACCATTTCATATAAAACGATACCTAATGAATAAATATCGGATTTTTCGTCAATATACCCTCCTCTTGCCTGTTCCGGCGAAAAATAATGGACCGATCCGATAACATTTTCACCGGTAACAATAGTGGAAGATGTTACTGCTCTGGCAATCCCAAAATCAGTTACCTTTGCACGCCCTTCTTTAGTAATAAGTATATTATGAGGCTTTATATCCCTATGAATGATATGGTTCTTATGTGCATGTGAAAGTGCCGAAGCAATTTGTTTGGCAATATTTACAGCCTTATCTATGGGCAAAGGCTTTTCTTTCTCAATTATCTCACTTAAAGTGTATCCTTCTACATATTCCATTACTATATAATATATACTTCGTCCCTCAACTCCGACATCATATACATTGACTATATTTGAGTGTGATAAGCTTGCAGCGGCCTGTGATTCTCTTCTGAAGCTTTCTATGAATTTCTCATCTTTAGTAAATTCAGGCTTAAGAATCTTTACGGCAACAAATCTCTTTAACAATCTGCATCTCGCCTTAAATACTACAGCCATACCGCCTTCGCCTATTTTTTCTAATATTTCATACCTTCCGCTTAATACTTTGCCTATTATCATTTTAATCTATCGCCTCCATCTTTAAGGCAAGAATCGTTATATTGTCCCTGCTTTCTCTGCGGTTTACGAGCTCAACTATTGAATCGCAGCTTTTTTGAATATTTTCTTCATTTAAAAATGTATCCAAAATTTCTTTTTCTTCTACTTCATTATAAAGACCATCGGTACAAAGAATAACAATATCGTCCTTCTCTAAATCCATTTGAGACATCTCTGCTTCTATATTCTCATCAATACCTAATGCTCTTGTAATAACATTTCGTTGAGGATGTGTCTTTGCTTCCATATCGGTAATTGTTCCACTCCTCAGCAATTCCGCCGAAATAGTATGGTCTTGTGTTATTTGCACTATTTCTCTATTTCGAATCAAATACCCTCTGCTGTCACCCATATACGCCACATACATTTTGTTTTGAACTATATATAATAAGACTATGGTCGTTCCCATTCCATTATACTGGATATCGCTTTTTGAAAGGCTTATTACTTGCTTATTAACTGATTTTAAGCATGCCGAAAGATAATGATAGATTTCTTCATCCTGATGAAAAACGGTAAAGGGATGTTCTTTCAAATAAGCGGCAATGCCTTCTACAGCTACTCGGCTTGCAACTTCACCTGAATTGCATCCTCCCACACCATCAGCTATAATAAAAAAACGGTGATCATCAGAAATATAAAAAGAATCTTCATTTTTGTCTCTGATAACGCCTTTATCGGTCCTTACACCAACTAGCATAAAGTCATTCCTCCCGGCAAATAATTATCACAATAAGATTATATATAAACTTCTGCGGTGTTGTCATTCATTTTTAATAATTTGCATATAAAAAATCCATCTGTATCATGAATATTGGGAAATAATTGAATCATAGGGTCGTTTTGTAAATTTATTTTATTAAAATCAGAATGTTCAGGTTTAACTAATTTGAAGTCTGTATGTTTATCCAAAAACCTCCTGACAACCTGCTCGTTTTCATAGGATGAGATGGTGCAAGTGCTGTAGACTAATGTACCGCCTTTTTTCAAATAAGTGCTGGCATTATCTAATATTTGACACTGCAAAGCAGAAAATTGTTCCAGCTCTTCTCTATGCCTGTTGTATTTAATTTCCGGTTTCCTTCTGATTACACCCAAACCTGAACAGGGAGCATCAACAAGCACCTTATCTGCTTTGCCCTCCAATTCAGCATCTTTTATCAAGGCATCAAAAATCTGGGTCTCAATAATATCCACACCATGCCTCATTGCACTGTCTTTTAGAAGTTCAAGCTTATGAGGATATATATCACGGGCTATAATTCTGCCTTTATTTTCCATCAATTCTCCGGTAAAAATAGTTTTGCCGCCAGGAGCTGCGCAAACATCTATAACAAGATCCTTTGGTTTAGGATCCAAAGCTTTTACTGCAAGCATTGAGCTTTCATCTTGGATTTGATACAGCCCTTTATTGAATAAATCATTGTCTATAAGATGATTCCCTTTTACGATCAAAGCCTCCTGAACATATTTACCTGAAATTACTTCTACTCCTCTTTCCTCCAGCAAGGATTGCATGGCACTTACTTTTGTATTTAAAGTATTCACCCTTATTGTCAAAGGAGGTGTTTCATTTCCGGCTTTTAGAAGTGCTTCTGTAAATTCTTCAGAGAAATGTTTCAGCCATTCATCTATCATCCATGGTTCATAAGAATATTTCACAGACAAATAACGGATCAGGTCGTCTTCTCTTTTAGGAAGGACAATAGTATCTTTTTTTCTCAAATAATTGCGCATGACTGCATTGATAAAGCCTGCATGTCTCTGAGAATGCTTTTTCGCAAGCTTTACACTTTCATTTACAACAGCATATGAAGGAGTTCCCGTTAAAAAAGCAAGCTGATATATTCCCATCCTTAATATAAGCAATACTTCCTTTTTCAATTTTTTAAGTCCTGTCTGAACAAATTGACTCAATAAATAATCTAAGAAAAGTTTATTTTCAATGACACCATAAACGATTTCTCTAACAAAAGCCCCTTCCGAAATCTGATATTTTCTCAGAAATTTGTTTATGGCTATATTAGAATATGCATTATTTTCTTCAATCTCCAGTAATATTTCCAAAGCAACTTCTCTTTCGCTCTTCATAAAATTTCCTTTCAATATAAATATAGAGGTTGAACGATGGTTGAACAATAGTTAAACGATTGTTATTGATTTAAGGTTGAAATTTTGCCTTTCAGGCTAAATTTCCTCCTTTACTTTCAGTTGGCAGTTATCAGTTCAACACCTGAGCCTGAGACCTGAGACCTATTTTAGTTCTTAGTTATTATTTATTAGTTCCCTGAGCCTGAGACCTGAGACCTGAGACCTAAATCAGTTCTTAGTTATTATTTATTAGTTAATCAGTCCCGTCTCCTGAGCATCATCAGCCTAAGCAGGTTTCCGATAGCAACAGCCATGGCGGCGACATATGTCAACGCCGCTGCATTTAATACACTCTTTGCCCCGTTTATTTCATTATCATAAATTATGCTATTTTCCTCCAACTGCATTATAGCCTTACTGCTGGCATTATATTCCACAGGAAGCGTTATAACCTGAAAGAAAACTGCTGCCGTATATAAATAAATAGCTACCTCAATGAGAAAGTTTCCGCCTGCTCCCATGAATAAGCCTAAAAAAGCCAAAGGAAAAGCTGCTTGTGAAGCAAAACTTACGGTTGGAGCTATTGCATTTCTCAGTTGAAGCGGCATATATCCATTGGCATGCTGTAGAGCGTGCCCGGACTCATGAGCTGCTATGCTGACCGCAGCGACAGAAGTACCGTGGTAAACATCTCTTGAAAGCCTCATTATACGTTTTCTCGGGTCATAATGATCTGATAGTGTTCCTTGTGATAATTCTATTGGTATATCACGAAGACCGTTTCTGTCCAAAATACGGCGTGCGGCTTCAGCACCGGTAATATTTCTGGAATTTTGTACGCGAATATATTTATCAAAAGTGGATTTAACACGTGCTTGAGCATAAAAAGCAAAGATAATTGCCGGTATTAATAAAATCATACTTGAGTAATACCATGAATACATATCTATTCCTCCATTCCTAATTTCACACCTTTTTTTATTTCATTCCCCCGCAGAAACGCTGCTACATCAACCGCTTTTTTCCCCGGAAATTGAATTTTGGTAATGATGAAAATCTTTCCGCCAGCTGATACTTCTATACCGGATGTAGCAACATCTATGATGGTTCCTTCGGATATATCGGTGTTTCTGTCGGTTGCTTCACCTTCCAAAACCTTCATGTGAGTATCTTCATAGATGGTATAAGCCATCGGCCAGGGATTTAATCCTCTTACCAATTGTTGTATTTCAAGGGGAGTTTTTTTCCAATCAATTGCACCTGTCTTTTTATTAAGCATAGGGGCATACGAGGCTTCCTCATCATTTTGAGGATGCGGTACTAAAGTCCCATTTACCATTTTCTCCAAAGCTTCTGTAATAAGTCTGGCGCCTATTTGTGCAAGTACATCATGTAATTCTCCTGCCGTTCTATCATTGATAAAAACCTCTTCCTTTAACAGCATATCACCTGTATCAAGTCCGGCATCCATTTGCATAATAGTAATGCCCGTTTTTTCTTCACCATTTATTACTGCCCAATGAATAGGTGCTGCACCTCTGTATTTTGGCAATAAAGAAGCATGAATATTAACACATCCGTATTTAGGAATACTTAATATTTCTTTTGGGAGTATCTGCCCATAGGCAGCCACTACAATACATTCCGGATTTATCTTTTTTAATTGTTCTATAAAGGAAGGGTCCCGTACTTTTTCCGGTTGCATGACAACCAAACCTCTCTTTAAGGCTTCCTCCTTTACCGGCTGATATTGTACCTTGTTGCCTCTTCCCTTTGGTTTGTCCGTCTGTGTAATAACCGCACATACATCATGTCCGGACTCAACAATACTTATCAGTGCTTCTACTGCAAATTCCGGTGTTCCCATAAAAACTATTTTCATAACGCTATCATCCTTATTGAACTATTCTACAGGCCTTACATTTTCAGCCTTATCTATAAATAATATGCCATCCAGGTGATCTATTTCGTGACAAAATGCACGAGCTAAAAATCCTTCACCTTCATAAATCACTTCTTCGCCATTTCTGTTAAGACCTTTAACTTTTACATATTGCGGACGTTTTACTGTTCCCCAAATACCCGGGATGCTCAAGCATCCTTCTTCATCTTCAATTTCACCTTGAACTTCTATTATTTCAGGATTAATAAGCTCAATCAATCCTTCTCCAATATCTACCACAATAACTCTTTTAAGAACGCCTACCTGCGGAGCAGCTAATCCAACACCGTTATTATTATATAAAGTCTCCGCCATATCATTTAACAGCTCAATGATCCTATCATTTATATTTTCTACAACTTTTGATTTTTTTAACAGAACATCGTCACCTTGTTTTACTATATTTCTCATTGCCATTGATATACCTCCCGTTACATAAAGCTATATGGATTAATGTCTATTGTTATTCCATAACCTTTTTGTTCTACATCTCTAAAATCATTTTTTATATTGTTTATTATACCCTTGAATTGGATACGGTCAACAGGTTTGCATTTAATTAATATCTGAAACCTGAATCTATCATTTATTTTTTGCCTGGGAGCAGGCCGCGGTCCTAAAATTTGATTTCTAACTTCAGTTCCTGATTCTCTAATAAAATCTGACACTATTTTATCCGCAAGAATCCCGGCACCTTTTTCATCCTTTCCTGAAATAATGATTTGCATTATGTCAGTAAAAGGAGGATATTCCAATTGACTTCGCATGAGGATCTCATTTTCATAAAAAGAATGATAATCATGACCGGAAGCGGTGATAACAGCATAGTGTTCGGGTTTATATGTCTGTACAATTACAATCCCACGTTCCGTTCCCCTGCCTGAACGCCCGGCAGCTTGAGTTATCAGCTGGAATGTTCTTTCGCTTGCTCTGTAATCTGCTATATTTAATGAAATATCTGCGGCAATAACTCCTACTAACCCTACATTGGGAAAGTCCAGTCCTTTAGCTATTATTTGAGTTCCTATAAGGATATCCGTTTTACCTCTCTTAAAATCACCAAGGATTTTTTGGGCACTGCCTTTTTTACTTGAGGTATCTAAATCCAATCTCGCACATGTATGATCCGGAAATATTTCTTTGACATAAGCTTCTACCTTTTCCGTACCGACACCGAAAAATTTGATATATTTACTGGAGCATTCAGGACATCTTTCTGGTGTTCTATTCTCGTGTCCGCAATAATGGCATACACAGGTTTGAGAATTAAAATGATAAGTCATGGATATGCCACAGGACGGACATTTTACAACATATCCGCAACTCCTACAGGAAACGAAAGACGCATAACCTCTTCTGTTAAGAAACAAAATCACTTGCTTTCCTGCTTTTAAATTCTGTTTCATGGCATCATAAAGTTTCTTACTGAAGATGCTTTTATTGCCCAATTGAAGTTCTTCTCTCATATCTACGACTTCAATAAGCGGCATCGGAGTTTTATTATATCTCTCTTTTAATTCTATTCTGTCATATTCACCAATTTGACTTTTATAATAGCTTATTACCGTAGGTGTTGCACTGCCCAATATCAAAACGGCATTGTTTATCTCCGCCCTCTTCTTAGCTGTGTCTATAGTATCATACTTAGGTGTATAATCCGACTTGTATGAAGACTCATGCTCTTCATCAATTATAATAA
>JAAYPU010000408.1 GCA_012519645.1 Clostridiales bacterium
GAAAGTTGATTGCATCTATCACATATTGATTTTCTATTTTTAATTTTTCTTTGACATAATTGGCCGCTACTTTTGCATGCGACAATGCTATATTGTTTAAATATATGTTGTCCAAATTATATTTTTTTACATATTCATTCATTTCTTCAATACTGAAATCTCTGCAAATATCGTGTAGAATTGCAGCTGCCGAAGCCTCTTCCAAAGAGCATCCATAGTGACCGGCTAGCTTTAAAGCTTCTTTTTCTACAGATAGAGTATGCAGTAGCCTTTTTTTATTAATTTTTGAACTGACTTCTTCAATCAATTCTGTTTTCAGCAAAATACATACACCTCATTTATCCGATGGCTGATATTCCTATTTATACAATCCGTTTTTATAAATATATTGTTCAACGGCATCCGGCACAAGATATTTGATAGATTTGCCGGCTGCTACACTGTTTCGAATATCCGTGGAAGAAATATCTAATGCCGGTACTTTCAATAAATGGATTTTCGCATTGAAAGAATTTCTTAACATTTCGATTTTTTCCACCAATGCCTGGCTTTCATTCCCCGGTCTGGTGCCGGCGACAAAATGGCACGATCCTAACAATTTATCATAATCCTTCCATGTTTCAATTTCAAGGATTGCATCTGCTCCAACTATGAAATACATCTCTTCATATTCATTCATCCTTTTTAACGTTTCTATTGTATATATTGTATATGAAACCTCCTCGGACTTCACTTCAATATCTGAAACCGTAAAATTAGGATTATGAATGGTTGCGAGAACAGTCATAAAGTATCTGTGCATGTTTTCAGTCACAGATTCTTTATTTTTATGGGGCGGAATACCTGCCGGTACAAAAATAATTTTATCCAGATCAAACTCGCTGCGTACCTGCTCAGACAGAACTAAATGACCATAGTGAATGGGGTCAAAAGTACCTCCCATAATACCAATTCTGCTCATAAAACACCTCAAATCCAACTGACAACTGATAACTGATCTTAGCTCGCCCTATTTGTGAAACAAATAGTTGGCGAACTTATGCAAGGAAATCATGAATTTTATTCATAGATTTCTACTGCCAACTGAAAGTTATGGATGACTTTATTTCACAAAGTCTACATTGACTAATCCCTAACCACTAACCTCTAACCTCTATTTTAAGTTCTTCCAGCTGCTTTTCATCTGCTTTTCCGGGAGCATTACTCATTAAACAAACTGCGTTTTGTGTCTTTGGAAATGCTATGATTTCTCTTATATTAGGATTTCCTGTTAATAGCATTACTAATCTGTCCAGACCATATGCCAGTCCGCCATGAGGAGGAACCCCATATTTAAATGCCTCTAAAAAGAATCCAAACTTTCTTTCTGCTTCTTCATCAGAAAGGCCAATGGCTTCAAACATTTTTTTCTGGAGTATATTATTATGTATTCTTATGCTTCCTCCGCCCAGCTCTACTCCGTTAAGTACTATATCATAAGCCTTTGCACGAACCTTTTCAGGAGCTGTATCCAATAAATCAATATCTTCATCCTTGGGCGCAGTAAAAGGATGATGAACTGCCGAGAATCTTTTTTCGTCTTCGTCATATTCCAACAAAGGAAAGTCCGTCACCCAAAGGAGATTATACTGATTTTCATCCAGTAATCCCAACTGTTCGGCAATTTCATTCCTTAAATGTCCTAATGATTCAAATACAACTGTCGGTTTATCAGCAACTATAAAGATGATATCCCCTGCCTTCGATTCCATTCTGTCTAATACTTTTGTCATTTCATCTTCAGTTAAAAATTTAGATATAGGAGACTGTATTTCACCCTCGATGACTTTGATCCAGGCAAGTCCTTTTGCTCCATAATTTTTAACATAGTCCTGAAGTTTATCAATGGTTTTTCTGCTGATATGCTCGCCATAGCCGGATATATTTATTCCTCTTATATCTCCTCCTTCAAGCAGAGCAGATTGAAAAACCTTAAAATCACACTTGTCGAGTACATCATTTAATTTTTTCAGCTCAAAACCAAAACGAGTATCAGGCTTATCACTGCCGTAACGTTCCATCGCCTCCTGATATGATAAGCGTTGAAAGGGAAGTTTTATATCAATTACCTTGATTTCTTTA
>JAAYPU010000040.1 GCA_012519645.1 Clostridiales bacterium
GATAAAAATGCGCTTATTGAAGTAATTGAAATACTGAAGCCCGAGGATTTTTACAGTCAGATGCATAAGGAAATCTATGAGGCTGTTATAGACTTGTATAGAAAAAATGAGCCTGTAGATATTCTTACACTTGCAGAGGCTTTAAAAAAGAAAAAATCATTGGAAATGGTAGGCGGTCGTGCATATTTAGGGCAATTGTCATCGGCTGTACCATCTACTTCCAATGTGGAATATTATGCGAAAATTGTTGAAGAAAAAGCTGTATTGAGGAGGCTTATTGACGCTTCTTCTCAAATAATGGAAAAAGGATATCATGATAAAACGGAAGCCAATGAGGTTTTAGATTTTGCGGAACAGCAGGTATTTGAGATTTCACAAAAAAGGCATAAAAAAGGATTTGCAGTTATTAAAGATGTTCTATGGGAAAACCTTAAAAAAATAGACGAAGCTTCAAAAATAAAAGGAAATATGACAGGCTTGAACACAGGCTTTATAGATTTAAACACAAAAACCTCCGGTCTTCAAAAATCCGATCTTATTATGATAGCGGCACGTCCCAGTATGGGAAAAACGGCATTTGCTTTAAATATAGCCCGAAACGCTGCAATTATGGGAAATGGGTCTGTTGCTGTATTTAGTCTCGAAATGTCAAAAGAACAGCTCACTCAGCGTTTACTAAGTTCAGAGGCAAAGGTTGAGATACAAAAGATAAGAACCGGCAGTTTAGAAGCAAAAGAATGGGAAGACATTTACGTTGCCATTGATGTTCTTTCGAAAGCAAATTTATATATAGATGATACTCCGGGTATTTCTTCATTGGAAATAAAAAATAAATGCCGCAGATTAAAATCCGAAAAGGGATTGGATTTAATTATCATTGATTATTTGCAGCTTATGTCTGCAGATGGAAAATCCGAGAGCAGGCAGCAAGAGATATCGGCAATATCGCGATCTCTCAAAAATTTAGCAAGAGAAATGGATTGTCCTGTTATAGCTCTTTCGCAGCTTTCGAGGGCGCCTGAATTGAGAGCGGATCACAGACCTATATTATCAGATTTAAGAGAGTCAGGTTCCATAGAGCAGGATGCGGATATAGTAATGTTTTTATATAGGGACGAATATTACAACCCTGAAACAACAGAAAAACCTAATGTATGTGAGGTCATAATCGCCAAGCATAGGAATGGACCTACAGGAACAGTTGAGCTTACTTGGTTAGGGAAGTATACGAAATTTGTAAACAGCTATAAAGGAGCTTAGCATATATATGCAATAAATAAATGGGAGGAGAGTATTTTGAAAGAAATTACTGGGGACATACTTATAAGCGAGCTTATTGAAATGGATTCAGAAACAGTAAATATTCTTTTTAAGTTTGGATTGAACTGCATGGGATGTCCTGCATCACAGAGGGAAAGCCTGGCAGAAGCTGCAAAAGGTCATAGTGTTGATGTAAAAAAAATCATAGATGAATTGAACAAATATTTTGGATCAAAATAACATAAGAACAAAAAGTATATGAAGTAAAGATTTTAAAATACAGAAAGCAGGTGTTTTTATTGCCGAGTTTGGTTATTGTCGGAACGCAATGGGGCGATGAAGGAAAAGGAAAAATTATCGATTATTTAGCTAAAAGCGCAAATATGGTAGTTAGGGGGCAAGGAGGGAATAACGCCGGACATACTGTTGTGGTCGGTGATAAGAAATATGCTCTGCATCTTATTCCATCCGGCGTTCTATATAACAATACTGTTAATATAGTTGGAAACGGCGTAGTCTTAGATCCGGAAGGATTTTTATCGGAGGTTGAAAGCCTTCAAAAAGATGGCGTAGATATCAGTAATATTTATATCAGCGAACGAGCGCATATAGTGTTTCCCTATCATAAGGAAATTGATGCTCTCTCCGAAACGAAAAGAGGAGAAAAGCAAATAGGTACAACAAAAAAAGGCATCTGTCCATGCTATATGGATAAAATAGAGAGAACAGGAATCAGGGCATGTGATTTACTGGAAAAAGAGCTTTTTATAGAAAAGCTGTCCGAACAGATAGACAAAAAGAATGAAATAATTGAGAAAATTTATAAAGCTGAAAAATTGAATAAAGAGCAGATCATTACCCAATATTTGGAATATGCCGAAAAATTGAAACCATTTATTAAGGATACTACCGTATTGGTATATGAAGCTCTATGCCGTGGGGATAAAGTACTTTTTGAAGGTGCCCAGGGAACGCTATTGGATGTGGACTTAGGTACATATCCTTATGTAACAAGCTCTCATCCTACTTCGGGCGGCTTTACAATAGGCGCAGGAGTAGGACCAACGATGATAGATGAAGTATTGGGAATTGTAAAAGCATATACTACGCGTGTAGGTAAAGGTCCTTTTGTTACGGAGCTTGATAATGAAATAGGGGAAAGAATAAGAATAGCGGGACACGAATTTGGAACAACTACAGGCCGTCCGAGAAGATGTGGATGGCTGGATACAGTTATAGTAAAATTCGCTGTAAGGACAAACGGAATCACAGGACTATCCCTTATGCTGCTGGATGTATTGACAGGCTTTGAAACTATAAAAATATGTACTCACTATGAGTATCAGGGAGAAATTATTGAACATTTTCCGGCAAGCCTTAACAAACTGGAAAAGTGCAAGCCTGTATACAAAGAATTTAAGGGATGGACTGAAGATATAAGCAAATGCGAAACCTTTGAAGATCTGCCAAAGGAAGCCAAGGAATATATCTTAGCTATAGAAGAATTGGTTGGTGTTCCTGTTAAAATAATATCCGTAGGACCAAAGAGAACACAGACGATTATTCGTGAAAATATCTTTTAATTATCTTTGTTAACTAATGGAAAGCATAAACAAGGTTATAAATGGAGCATAAAGATAATAGATAATAAATAAAAGATAATAGTTTAGGTATATTTTGTTACACAAAATTATGTATAAATTTAATTCTTAGCTTTGCGAAGCAAAGGTTTCGTTAACTGTTATCATAAGTTTTTATCTCTTATCTTAATAATAAAAGGTAAAATAAAAAAGTGTTTTGAAATATACAAAACACTTTTTTGGTATTTGTTATTCATTGAATAAGCAGTTACATTGTTTACCGTCTTCAAGAAGACCTGTATCCTTGCAGGCTGAACATTGATAAATCATATCCAAATAATCCGCAGGATAGTTGTTTTCTGTCAATAGAAAGGCTTTTTCCTGATTGAGTTTGCGGATTTTCTTTTTTATGTTATCTATGCTTTTTTCTGAATCATTAGAAGGCATTAAAACAGCTTTGGATATAGAGATGCTTGCTTTAGAGATTTCTTCATCAATAATTTTAATTTTTGGTATTTTTTCATATATTTCATACCTTCTGCTTTCGTAAATAGCTTCATTTTTATTTCTTATTTTTTCATATTCCTCAAAGACATTTCGCGGCTTGCCAGCGGAAGGAGTATCTGGTTTGGAAGCTGGTTTTGCATCACCCTTTTGTGACCAATTTTTCAGAATACTGTTGATGTAATTTATGTTAGGATTGGATATGCCGGAAGTTTTTTTACAAGCTTCCAATATCGTTGGCAGATCAAAATTCCATTCATCAAACCACACATCTATAATTCTCTTTTCTTCTTCAGTAGGGTATCTGAAGTTTAGTCCCAGAGCTCGCAAAATTCTCTTATACATAACATAACGTGTATCAGTCTCTTCAAGATGCTTTTCCAGATCCTGGAGCGTTTGTATGCCTTTATCCTTCCAGCTTCGAATAATACTGGAGATATATTTAAAACTATTTGTATTCTTTTTTTCTACACAATATGAATATGCCTGAATTATCAAATCAGGATGCATTTTATAGTTATCAAGCCATTCTAATATTTCAAAGGTTTCATTTCCTTCAAAAGGCCTGCCGGCTATACTTTGAAGATGATTGAACATTTCTTTTATTTCTGTGCTATGAGCTATTGCAGTTACATCTTTTGCAATATATTTCTTTTTTTGTCCATCCGTGACAGCAGGCTTATTATTTCTGCTTGCAAAGAGCTGCTTTAGACTTACGAACCTTACCGCATAATCAAAAGGATTAGAGGCAGATTTATATTCTTTTTTAATAATGCCCTGTTTCTCCCAATAATTCCATGCTTTAAGCACATCTTCTATTTCCATATTTAAGTGTTTAGCGATAGTATCATTAGACATGGTGTCATTTTGGTCTGCATACATCAGAGCAAAAAGATATACCTTGACATAATTGCCGTCAGCCA
>JAAYPU010000409.1 GCA_012519645.1 Clostridiales bacterium
ATTTCCTATATTATTCTGAATTGCATTTAAATGAGAATAATATAGGAAATTATTACGGAGAAAATATGTATATCGCCAGACATGGCTATATATCTCCCGCTTGGAGCAGAAAATTAACTCTGAAATTTATGAAAATAGCAGATGATGAAAATTGGGATTTGGCAGTTCATGACTGCTCAAATTATACAAAATTTGTCAGAGGCTTAAATCTAAGCAGTAAAGCCGGCATGTGGTTTGGAGCTAATAATTATTCTATGGAGTTTTCCAGAATTCCTTTTGAAGTATTTTTACCTATTCTGCGAGATGATAATTTTAAATTTTTAACAGAAGAAGATTTACCAGATGACTATCAGCAAATAGAGCTGCATTATTAAAAGCAATTTTTTCAACATGGTATGAAAACTTTATATACCAATTGACATCAATCTACAGTATAATAGTAGTATATTTTTTTATTCTTTTTTTCAGGAGGGCGCAATATGATATCCCTTGAAGAGTTAGTCAGGAAAGTTGATGACATTCCAGTATTTCCTCATACCGTAACGAAAATTATTAATCTTACTGATAATCCGGACTCTTCTATTGACGATATAGAAAAAGAAATCCTCATGGATTCGAGCTTAACTGCAAGGGTTCTCAGAATGGCTAATTCAGCCTACTATGGTGTTCAAAGGAAAATCAGCACGGTATCAGATGCTGTTATATTGCTGGGCTTCCAAGCTGTAAAGAGTATGGTTCTTTCGGCAACCGTAAGCAAGATCATGGCAAAGGAGCTGCCCGGTTATGGATTTCAAAGAGATGCTCTTTGGAAGCAATCTTTGGCCGCAGCCATCTGTGCTAGGCTTATTGCACGGAAAGCCAGATACTCAAAGCCGGATCAGGCATATATTGCCGGGCTGTTAAGGGATATCGGAAAAGTGATATTGGATTATTACTTAACTGAACAGTATAAATCCATTATAGAAATGGTGGACAGCCAGAATATTTCCTTTGTTGAGGCTGAAGAGAAAATCCTGGGATATAATCATGGAGAGATTGGTGCAAAGATAGCAGAAAAATGGAATCTTCCTCAAGAATTGGTAGAGGCTATTGCACATCATCATGATCCTGAAGCAGAGGTTATCAATCCTAAATTAGTGGCAATAACACATGTGGCAGATGCCATCGTAATGATGGTTGGAATACATTTGGGCAGTGACGGGCTATCTTATGGTTTTTCGTCCCAAGCGATGGAAATTTTGGGCCTTGATGAATTTATGCTTCAAGACATCATGTCCGAGCTCGTAAACATATTGGCAGATGAAGAATTGATTTCATAGAAGGAATAAAAGGAACAAAGTTAAGATAATGTATATAATCAAAGAAGATTTTGGATACTCAGAATCTTCTTTTTGATTTCATTTTCAGGGACCGGGTGCTGCCAAAATATAGAAAAAATGATACAATTCTTATATAGTAATGGGGGTGCGAAAATGCCGGAAAATATTCGATATATAAGGAAAGATGAGCTTAAAGATCTGTTTGAGCTTTATAAGCATATGAATACGGACGATCCGGAAATCGAAGAAAACAGTGAGTTATGTGCTCTGTGGGAAAGAATACTTAATGATCCAAATCAACATTATATCGTTACGGAGGTAGATGGAAGAATAGTATCCTCTTTAGTTCTTGTGATAATTGAGAATCTCACAAGAGGTGCAAGACCCTATGGACTGATTGAAAATGTTGTAACACACGAAGCGTATCGCAAAAGAGGGTATGGTACCCAATTGCTGAAAAAAGCACTTGAAATAGCACAGAACAGAGGCTGTTATAAAGTTATGCTTATGTCAGGCAGAGGTGAAGATGTACTTAAGTTTTATGATAAAGCCGGGTTTGAAAGAGGTAAGAAAACAGGATTCATTGTAAGATTCTAA
>JAAYPU010000041.1 GCA_012519645.1 Clostridiales bacterium
AATTATAATTATTATTAATGTAATTATAAATAAAGACACACCCAAGAGTTGAAAATATTTATTTCCCAATATTATTGTAATAGCACATGTAAAGTATATTGAAATTAATGGCAGAAATTTTATAACCTCATACGATACTTTAGTTTTAATAGGTTCCACTAGTACTTATTAACCTCCACAATAAAATAATATGGGAGTTCTTAATATGATTATAAATATTTTAACAGCGAAATTAAATAGATTTACAGATAATATATCTTTTGTATAATCTAAAAAATCAAAACTATTTTTTGGACAACTCTGAGCTTCTAACGGAAGATGCAATCAGTGTGTGGCATAAGTTTGGAGAACTGATCCATAGTTTCTAATCCATTGCATTGTTGTTACTACAATCTTTATTACAGTTTCCTCACTCTTTAATATAGTTTTGAATATCCTGCCACATACTCTTCCATGCCTTATGCTCCTGAATAAACTTTTTCAAACCACTTCCATGAGAATGCATAACTAACAGTTCCGGAACACGAGCAATATAATAACCATCTTGTATAATTCGATACGCTACACCGACATCTTCCCCGCCTCTTCCAAGCTCAATTGCAAAAGGATGTCTAATTAATAAGTCTCTCCTAATACAAGCATTATTGCAACTTAGAATTCCAGGATGTATAGCATATTCCAGTTGTATTCCCGATTTGTCACACAAAATTTTGTTTTTAATATATCCTAATCTGTTATATAATTTCTCAATCCAACTTCCATCAGGCAATGCAACCACATCTCCATAGCAGCCACCTACTCTTTCATCTTGAAACACATTGTTTATATCAGATAAAAAGCTTTCTTTTACTGGTACAGAGTGTCCGCTTAAAAAACTAACCAATTCACCGGAAACATTTTGCACACCAACATTACTCGCATAGCTATAATTAAAATCGCTCTTTTTAATATGGACTACCTTTACATTATATTTTGATGCAATTTCTAATGTCCTGTCTGTTGAACCGGAATCAACTATCAGAATTTCATAGTTTTTATATGTTTGTTTTTTAAGGCTCTCAAGAACTTCACCAATATGCTTTTGTTCATTATATGTTCTAATAACAACGCTAATTTTATAATTCATACGGGCTCCCCTTATTAACAAATCTTATAGTTTTACTGATTCTTATACTTTTTTGCAAGTCCAAATATTCTCATATCATCTACGAAGTATCGTTTAAATAATCTCTTCGGCTCTTGCAAAAATCTATAAAACCATTCAAGCCCTACATCTTGCATCCATTTTGGAGCTCTTCTTACTGCTCCAGCTACGAAGTCCACACAGCCACCCATTGTGATAGAAAGAGGAACCTTATACTTGTCTTTATTCTTTGCTATGAACTTTTCTTGCTTCGGGCAACCCAAGAAAACAATCAGAATATCAGCGCCGCTGGCTTTAATCCGCTCATTTGCTACCGTCAACTGTTCTTCATTATTCTCAAAACCAAATGGTGGCGAATAAGAATCTACAATGTTTAACTTCGGATAATTCTTCTTGATGTTCTCCGTGGCTCTGGCGAGTACATCTTCTTTGCCGCCAAAAAGGAAAATCTTGTAACTCTTTTCATCAGCAAGGTCACAGACATCCCAAATGAAATCTGTCATACAAACACGTTCTTTGATAGGGTTTCCAGTTCTTCTAGATAGCTTTACAACAATCTGACCATCAGTTAGGATGAGATCTGCCGCCTCGCATATTGCTTTCAATTCTGGGTCGTCCTGCATCTTAACTATGATGTCCGAATTAGGAGTAACGACATAGTGGTACCCCTCGGTATTTATTAACTGATCAATACAAGCCTTAGCTTCTGTTGCTGTCAGATTATCAACATATGTATTCAAGAATGGAATCCTGTTAGTGTTTATGGAACTCACTATGTTTTCCTCCAAGTTTTACTTAACTTCCTAACCTGTTGCTCAGCACGTGCATCATCATATGACAAAGTACCATGTGAAGGTCTTCTGA
>JAAYPU010000410.1 GCA_012519645.1 Clostridiales bacterium
AATAATTCAGGAAGGAATTTGCTACAGGCAAATTCCCACCATCACTAACCTCTGACCTCTAACCTCTAACCTCTATATTCAATCTTAAATCATAAATCTTAAATCTTAAATCAATTGCTATCGTTCAACTATCGTTTAACTATTGCTCAACTATGTGATGCGCAGCATCCATACTGTATTCCTTATTCCCTATTCCCTATTCCCTATTTTCTTACCTATTATATCCTATTTATTTAAAATAAAAAACCTGCTTTTGCAGGTTTTTTTAGTATTGTCCCTGTGGTACAAATGTCGCACAATCTGTCTCTTCTGTATTAGATGCATTTTTAGGCTGCACCTCAATTTTATCAGCAGAACAATGATCTCCTGACATATAATAATAGCATGTGTTTACAACACATTTAACTCCTTGATTTGGTTGATCCATTTTATTTGCACGCATATTTTTCCTCCATAACTATTGTTTTTTAATATTATTTGAGAAAGAAAATATTTTATTCATTTAAATTTTTATTTTATTAATATTAAATGAAATTTATACAAATTTTATACTCACTAAAACAAAGGATAATAAATACACAGCAGAGATAGTTGAGGAAATTTAAATTATTAAATTTACTCAAAGCTCTTTTCCAAAATCATTCCGGTATAATGTATCGGGTCTTTTGCTGTGGAATACGGCGGCGCATAAGCTAAATCAAGATGAAATAAATCCTCTACTTTTGCACCGAAAGTAATTAACGTTGCAAATACATCTATCCTCTTATCTACACCTTCATAACCGATGATTTGAGCACCCAGTAATCTATGACTTTTCTTGTCAGCAATGGCTTTTATATGCATATGTCTGCCATTAAAGTGATTTGTTTTATCAACCTTTTTATCCATACTGACAATTATTTCGCAACCTGCATCAAGCGCCTCTTTTTCCGACAGTCCTGTACTCGCAATAGTCATATCAAATAACTTAAATATATTAGTGCCCAGGCTCCCTTTATATTGCAAATTTCCGCCTGTTAATGCTTCTCCCGCAATACGACCGGTCTTATTTGCCGTAGAGCCTAAAGGTCTATACACCGGTTTGTTTGTAATAGATGAAAATGTTTCTATACAATCCCCGCAGGCATAAATATTCGGAATATTGGTTTGCATTTTATTATTAACTTTGATTGCACCCGTAATACCCATTTCTAAGCCGGCGTCTTTTGCCATTGAAACATTTGGCTTTACTCCTGCTGCCATAATAACGATTTCACATGCAATGGCATCCCCATTCTCTAAAATGACTCTGCCATCTTGAATCTCAGCAATACTTGTTCCCTTAACGAAGGAAATATTTTTTTCAGCAAGCATTTTCTCTAACAAAGATGCCATATTTTCATCCAGATTTGGAGTTATTTTGTTTTGTTTTTCTATCATAGTCACATGAATGCCTTGTCTCATAAGGTTTTCAAGCATTTCGAATCCAATAAATCCGGTTCCTACAATAACAGCTTCCTTTGGTTTTCTTTTTTCAATGAAATCTTTGATATCCATTGCATTTTGAACATTTCTTAAAGAAAATACATTATCTCTGTCCATTCCTTTTATCTGTGGTATAAATGGGAAAGCACCTGTCGCTATGACAAGCTTGTCATATGAATCTTTAAAAACTTCATTCGTTTGCAGATTTTTTACACTGACCTCATTTTTCCCCGGATCGATTTTTAATACTTCATGTCTTGTAAAAATTTCAATATTATATTTCATTTTAAAGTACGATACGTTCCTTGGAGTTATATCTGAAAGATCATTGATTACACCCCCGATGTAATAGGGGAGACCACATCCGGCATATGATATATCCTTATCTTTTTCATATATTATTATTTCCGCTTCGCTGTCATTTCTGCGCGCCTTTGCTGCCGCAGATGTCCCTGCCGCTACAGCACCTATAACAAGTATTCTCATTTAAACACCTCCGTAATGACAATCCTATTATTCATATTCATACCATATTTAAACTTCTACTAAACATTCTTCTCGCAGAAAAAATCCTATTTATATACAAAGCAATCCTTTCGCCTTACACTTTTTATCTAACAACAAACAAAGATTAAAAGCCCTCTTTAATAGAGGGCAATGAATTTAACACTGAACAAATGAATTTAATATAATATTCGATTATATAAAACAACCAGTATCACATTGGTTTAAGCGGATGATTGTTTATTATATCTTCTACCTCTTCATATCCTAATTGAAATGCGAAATTGTATCTTGCTGGAAGAGCAAAAACATATGAATCATTCCTGCCAAGCTCCCTAGGTTTTATTGGCGCTGCACCAATATGCAATCTTTCCTGTTGTATAGTATCCCATTGATCAACAGTAAAAATCATAATAGGAATGTCTTGACGCGGGTTTTCTTTAGCCCATAATGGATGCCTTATGGAAAGAAGCGGCCCTGTTACAGTAGATTCTCCTTCCCCCTTACCATCCATTATTCTGCCTGTCCATTCTTCTGATATAACCGAATAACCTTTCCAACTATCCGGTAAATAAAATCTAAAGCCGAATTCTGTATTTTCATATTCTAAAGCTTTATCTGATTCATACCCATCCATATGGACTTCATCTATTAACCACAAATCATTTTCCTTTACCACTTTTATAACAACCGGCCTTTTGGCTGAAAAAGTTCCTTTTTCTATATCTGTACCGGTTACTTCTATAATGCTTCCTTTAACTTCATACTCCCGCTCGGAAATCTTATCAATGCTTTCAATTTCAATACGATCCGGCCATGGGCTGGAAGTCAGCCTCCCGGGAGCTTCCAAAGGATCTTTAATCCATTTGTCTAAGAGTTCCTCCGAAACATAATCGGCATAATTTTCCCTTACATTGCTCTCCAATACTTCTTTTGGAGCTTGCAAAGATACTTTTTGAAGCCTTGTTCCAAATTCATGAACCAAATTTGATATATATTCTTTTTCGGAATTATCACTAATTGGTTCCTTTCCGTCTTCAGCTCCTGCATCCCCGCATGCTGATAATAAAGCTCCTGCTATAATTATCATTATCAACAGCAGTACTGCGATTTTTTTCATTTTTGCCACTCCTTTGTTTGATTTTATATTAATATAGACTATTTAACCGGTTTAATGTTCCATTTATAAGTCCATTTTTCAAGCAATAATTGAGGCAGGATATTTTAATTATGAAATTTCTTCAATCATCATTTACCTGTTTTTTCCATAAAATTTGAATAAAAGATTGAATGATTTATGATTGTCTGCACATGCTGAATATATAACTTATCTTAGCTCGCCCTATTTGTGAACAAATAGTAGGCGAACTTAAGCAAAGAACTCATAATGACCTAAAGGGATTATATGAAATGGATATAAGAACATATAGACTGCTCAAAAAGTACACGTATTTGAGATGGTAATTGGCGAAGTAAATAATTTTAAAAAACAAGAGGCAGTCTTCACCACCTCTGTTTAAATAATTGGGTTAGGAATAATACTAACAGTTTTGGTTATTGTTTTGGTTATTGTTTTGGTTATTCTGGTTGTTGTTTTGATTGTTTCTAATATTCTTCGAATTCCTGGCATTTTGATTTCTGTTTTGTTCATTTCTTGAATCTTGGCTATTGTTATTCATCGTATCACCTCCACTGTAAGTATCTGCAAAATATTCTTAAATATTCAGTATTAATAATTATATTTGCATTTACCTAGTCATTCGTGAAATTCCCGTTTCCGCTCACCGGAATAGGTTTACCAAGATATGTCGGCTTTGGCTTAACGATAACATAAAAGAAATCTTTTATACGTGCAATAATTTCCCGTATTTCTCTGTAGTCCTGTCCCGCATATATTCTTAAATCGGCTGAAACACCATAGGCATCTAACCCCAATCTTTCTGCTACATACAGCGCACGGTACAAGTGATATTTTTGAGTGACAATAATAATTTTTTCAGCTTTGAATACATCTCTTACCCTATATAAGCTCTCATAAGTTGAGAATCCTGCATGATCCATAAAGATATTCTCTGAAGGAACACCTGCATTTACAGCAAACTGCTTCATCACATTGACCTCATCATATTCTTTTCTTCCATGGTCTCCGCTCATCAAAAGCTTATCTGATGCACCTTTTTTATAAAGCTCGATGCTTTGGATAAGCCTGTCCTCCAGCATATGACTGGGTCTCTCGCCCCAAACACCTGCCCCAAGTACCAAAATACAATCCGCATCCATTTGTGCAATTTCTTCCGGATCAAATATTTTATCGCTGACGGATATTTGAACATAACTGTTAATACCAAACAAAACAACGACGGCAGCTATCACTGAACATATCAATCCTGCCCAAATTCTTTTTTTTCTGAAAAAATACCTCTTCATAGCAATCCCTTGTCTTATGCTTTTTTCTTAATCATATCAGGTTTTACCTCTGTTGAGCAATAGCTTAGCAATAGTTGAACGATAGTTGAACGATAGTTGAACGATTGTTTAACAATAGGTCTCGGGTCTCAGGTCTCGGGTATCTGGTCTGGAGTCCGAGGTGTTCAGCAAAATTATGATTTAAGATTTATGATTTATGATTTAAGGAAAAAATTTTGCTTTCAGCAAAATTTCCTCCTTATCTTTCAGTTGGCAGTAGAAATCTATGAATAAAATTCATGATTTCCTTG
>JAAYPU010000411.1 GCA_012519645.1 Clostridiales bacterium
AGAATTTGACAAAGTCAAATTCTTTCATTATCTTTCAGTTGGCAGTAATTAAAATGCAGCTTTTGTGTCGAAAACACAAAAGCTTCCTTAACTCTTAGTTCTTAGTTTTTAGTTCTTAGTTATTACAGTTTTTGACAGCAGTTCTCTTTCGCAGGCTTCGAGTGCATCCATGTCCCTGCACATGACATACAGGCAAAAGGTCATTTCATAAGTATCAAAATAACGAATATACATTCTGCCATAAAACCTCTCCGGCTGAAAATCCTTTTTCCCTTCTGAAGGCTTTAAAGGCATTCCATATTGAAAATACCCGGGATTAAATCTTTTAAACTTATGAGCAGGACCATTGGTGTATATTTGGCTCTCCACTAAAGTCCATCCGTCATATCCGGCATAGAATACATCTTCTGTTATTTTATTCTCTTCTGTTATAAAAACCCTATTTCCTTGCGGACAGCCCAAAGCAGGGAGCACAAGATATTTTTGATCATATAAGGGCAGCTTCTCCACATCTTCAGATATGATGAATCCTTCAGAATCAAAACCAAAGGCTTCAGACGGTTCATCCATATTTTTAATTGCATAACCTCCATAGAAAGCACCATAATAAGGGGAAGCATCATCATAATATGTGGATGTACCAATGGGGGAATTAAAATCACCAAAGGAATATAGCACAGTCATATCTAAATTCTTTTGCATATACTTAGAAAAGCCCCCCGCATCATGATACCATATCATTTGAGGAAACCAGTCTTTTCGAGGTGTTGATTTACCTGAAGGAACAATAAAGCTGATACTATCCTTTAATAAAACACTGTCGCCTTTGTTGATTGCTTTATAGCCTCTTGTTATTATCAGACTTCTGCTATAGGGTATCAGTAAAATTGCCATAATCAAAATAATCATACTAATTATTATGGGAATAATCTTTTTCTTGTTTTTGTTATTTTCCATGTAATCACTCCGATAATGATCATTGCTGATATATTTATAATTAATGCTGTTTTTAGAGCATCCATAAAGAATTCCAAAGGCATTAGCATAAGTAAAATATCTTGGTTGGGGTCTAATAACCATAAATCATTTGTAAATAACAGTTCATGAAAAATTGTAAACCCTTCGTTAAAATCTATAAAACTAATAAGAGCCATAGCTGCAAGAAAAAAAACAAAAATGCTTATTGATATCTTATACGCAGTTCGAAGTGAGTTTTTATACTTCATGTACAGGAAAATATACAAGAAAACAGCTGCAATCAAACCAATTATGGATATTTTATTACCCAAATGTATCAGCTGCCGTACATCTTCCATATGTTTTTGTTCTTTAGGATTAAAAAGTTCTCTTTTTATGCCATTAACATCGGCTTCCATCTGAAATTCTTCCCTGTTTCCGGTTATATAATCCACCATCATATCGGCAATTTCTTTTGATTTTACATCTATACCTGCATTTTCAACGGTACCGAGCTTGTCAAATCCGTGAGAATAAAAAAAGGGTATCTGGCTTAATGCCGTAATAGATGCAATAAATAAGATGAAAGGGATCAAAATTGCCAATAACACCGATATTACTCTTTTCATTGCTGCACTCCCATCTGTTAAATAAGAATTAAGAACTAAGAGTTCAAGAAGAGATTAGGGATTAGGGGTTAGTGGCTTTGCCAACTGAAAACTGAAAACTGACAACAGAAAGATAATGAAAGAATTTGACTTTGTCAAATTCTAACCGATACTATCAGTTTTCAGTTATCCGTTGTCAGTTGATACCGGACTCCAGACGCCGGACTGAAAACACTAATCACTAGTCACTAATCACTTTTCCCTAATCCTGACACCTGAGATCTTAGACCAGAGACCCAAGACCTTGATTCGATTGCCACGCTGCGCTCGCAATGACATGCTAAATAAACCTAAAACCCTAATCACTAATCACTAATCACTTTTTCTGAGACCTGAATCAGTTCTTAGTTATTAGTTATTGTTACATTCCCGAAATCCAAATCCAAATGTAAGTTATAGATCGATTCAGCATCATTGTAGCCCTTAGAAACAAGCTTTCCTTCTTTTTCTTCCAATTCTATACTGTTGTTTAAACCCATTGCGCTTCCCTTTTTTATGACTACAATACCGCATTCTTCAGGAACGTAAATTTTTATGTTTGCAGCCGCTCCTTCAATGTAAATATCTTTCGTTCCTTTTTTTTCTCCTAAGATAATCTCCGTGCTCCCGGCTTTTACATTTAGTTTAAGTGAAGTAAGAAAAAGTTCAGATAGATCCAAATCTGCATTCGCAGCACTTAAGCTTATGTCCAGATCCCACGGTATATTATCTTTTAAGGAAACATCTGCAAATCTCATTTTATGGGGAATGGTTTTTAATTTTTCCTGCCATACTTTTATCGCAGCAGTTTTTGAATTATCCAGGTATTCATTTGTATAAGCGACTTCATCCATATTTGTCTCAATTAAAGCAATTTCTGAAGAAGTATCATCAAGATCTAATTGGCACCCTGCTAAGTCTAAATTAAGTATTCCATTTTCTGCATTTTCAACCTTCTTCTCTATGGAATACTTTTTAAAAGTGCCGTCTTCATTCCCACCATTATCCCATATGCCACTAAAATGCCCATTTTCAATATACAATTTAAGAGGTGATATTTTAACTCCGTAGAATGAGTAAAGTACAATAATGACGAGAAAGCATCCCCACAGGATTATTTTTATTATTGTATTTCTTTGAAAGAGAATGCTCAACCCTATAACAATAAATGTAATAGGCCATAGATTGATCAACGCAAAAAATATATTTGTCAAAGAAAAAGTAAAATTAAAAATATCCAGTTGCATTAACAAGAAAATAATTCCAATGATGATTAAAATCAAACCAAAATTACCTTTACTGTTATTTTTCATCTTTTCCGCCCCTGTTCTGCATATATAGGAAAACTCCCACTCCTATTAAAGCAACAGCAATTAACGCTTCGTTGTCTATCCAGCGCAGATAATTTTTTGAAATAAAGAATATTCCAAACAGTACAAAAGCAATGCCTAAAATCTTCTTTCCCTTGTCTGAATCGTAATTGTCGTATTCTCTTTCCATAGAGTTATTTTCTCCATCCTGAGGCATGATGATTGCGGCAATGATATAAACTAACAGTCCGGCCCCGCCTGCAAGCGTTGCGATGACCCATATCAATCTCACAATTACTGGATCGATATTAAAATACTCGGCAACGCCACCGCACACTCCGGCTAAGACCTTATCCCTCGAAGATTTATAAATCCTATTATTCATAATACCTCACTCCTATGCTTTATCTTCATTGTCCTTTTCTTCTTCTTTTATAACGTCTGCATCCACGGCACCTTTTTTAATTTGTTCCAAATCTTCAGGTGCAGGTTCTTCGGGAATAATCAATGCGGCAACAATATAAATAATGAGGCCTGTAAACCATGCCAGTGTTAAAAAAACAACTACCAGACGAATGATGGTCGAATCTATATTAAAATATTCAGCTATACCACCACATACTCCTGATATTTTTTTATCTGTTCTTGAACGATATAATTTTTTATCCATTTTAAACCTCCGGATTGTGTATCTTTATATTTATTATATATTATAAAAATAAAAAAAACAGCCAAAAGGCTGTTAGAATTATGTTAGAGATTCGTTAGAAAAATTATTCCTTTTCAACTTCCTCGTCTTCTTCAAAGGCTAGCTTTTCAAACGCATCTGCGACACGCTCAAATTCATCTTCATCATTAATGTCTATAAGCTCGAATTCTTCATCATCTAACTCTTTGTATCCATAAATATATACATCATCTGTTCCATCGACCGGTAAAAGTGCGATATATTCTTTTTCTTCAAAATCAAATACACCTATAACTTCACACTCTACAGATTCTCCGTCGTCAAACTCCAGCGTGATCACTTCAACATCCATATCCTCTTCATCGACGCCACAGCAGCATCCTTCATGTTCTAAATTTTTATCCATAATATCAATTCCTTTCTTAATAATTTGATTCTCTTTCACTATATCATTATATATTTCCATTATCAAATAAATTTATGTTAATTTCTCCCTGTTTCATGATATTTTATATCGTTATAATTTTGAAAATAAGCAGATGCGGATTTTTTCCAGCTCAAATCCTCAGCTATTGCATTGTTAAAAAGCTTGTCCCATTCTTCTTTATTGTCATAATATAACCGTACAGCCCTTTGCACCGTAAATAAAAATTCATGTGCATTGTAATTATTAAAAACAAAACCCGTTCCTCTTGAGGTATCTTCTTCATAAGAAGTGACCGTATCATTAAGACCACCGGTTTTTCTTACAATGGGTACCGCACCGTATTTCATAGCAATCATTTGAGTCAGTCCGCAGGGTTCATATCTTGAAGGCATAAGCATCATATCCGATGCCGCATATATCCTTCGGGACAGTAATTCGTCAAATTTTATGAATACGCGGATCTTATCCGGATATTGCCATACAAGGTCTTTGAAAAGCTGCTCATATTTATATTCCCCTGACCCTAATACCGCAAGCTGTATATCCATCACCAATATTTCATGAATAACCGCTTGTATTAAATCTATCCCTTTTTGCTCAGTAAGTCTGGATACTATTGAAATCATTGGTATATCCTTATTTTGAGGCAAACTAAACATCTTTTGAAACTCCAGCTTGTTCTTAAGCTTCACGGCATAGGAATCCTTGTATCTTTGCTTCAAATGATTATCCTTTTCAGGATTATATAATTCATAATCGATTCCGTTCAAAATACCTTTAAGCTTGAAATTGTTTTTTCTTAAAAGGCCATCCAGCTTTTCGCCAAAATATTCATATTGTATTTCCTGAGCATAAGTAGGGCTTACGGTTGTTACGCTGTCCGAGTAAATGATACCTGTTTTAAGAAAATTGACCGCACCGTAAAACTCAAAGTCTTCAGTATTAAAATAGCTTTCACCTATACCGAGCAAGTCACCTAATACATCTTTAGGGAAAACACCTTGATACTTTAAATTATGAATGGTAAGGACTGTCCTTATATCTTTATAAAAATCATCAGAGAATATTTTTTTAACAAAAAAGGGAATCAACGCCGTATGCCAATCGTGGCAGTGGATTATATCCGGTTTAAAACCTATGGCTTTGATGCATTCCACTATAGCTTTTGAAAAGTAAACAAATTTTTCACCGTCATCATAATAACCGTAATAGCCTGATCTTTTAAAATAATATTCATTATATATAAAATAATAGGTTACTCCTTCGTACTGCAGTTCTTCTATGCCGCAATATTGGTTTCTCCAACTCACAAAAAAATAGAAATCAGTAATATGTTTCATATCTTTTACGAAAGCCTCGGGAATATCACCATATTTGGGCAGTATTACGCGCACTTCCGCACCGCATTTTATTAGCTCTTTAGGAAGGGCGCCGACTACATCTCCCAGTCCTCCTGTTTTTGCAAATGGATAACATTCAGAAGCTGCAAATAATATTTTCAATTTTTATCCTCCGTTATTAAGAAATGATTCTGATATTTCCGTACTTTTTTACCCTTGAAATATCGGGTATCAATTCATCCGCAAATTCAATCGTAAAGTTTTCTTTTATTTTTGCCTTTTCATTTATTATGCTTCTAAAAATATGCGCGCTACCTGCAACCTCCGCTCCGCTCAATACGATAGAATCCTTAATTCTTACGTTTTCATCGATAAATACGTCGGGGAAGATGATAGAATTTTCAACCTGCCCTAATATGGTACATCCATCACAAATAAGAGTATTCCTTACGATAGCATGATTTCCGATATATTGGGGTCTGGACATAGTGTGATGTGTATAAACATTTTTCATATCCTTCCATATGTTAAATCCTGAATCATTTCTCAGCAGATCCATATTTGCATCATAATAGCTTTCAACCGTTCCCACATCTCTCCAATATCCTTTAAAGGGATATGCATATATAGCTTTTTTTTGTTCTAAGAGCATGGGTATGACATTTCTGCCGAAATCATTTTGCGAATTCTTGTTTTTGTTATCTTCTATGAGTGCATTTTTTAATATATTCCAATTAAAAATATAAATCCCCATAGATGCTAAATTAGCCTGTGAAAATTGGGGCTTTTCCCAAAAATTTGTTATACGTTTTGTTTTATCCGCTTTCAAAATACCGAAACGATGTGTTTCTTCCAAGGGTACTTCAACCGTCGAAATCGTTACCTCCGCGCCTTTCTTTATATGAAATTTCAGCATCTCTACATAATTCATTTTATAGACATGATCCCCGGATAAAATCAAAACATATTTTGGATTATAAAAGTCTATAAATTCAATATTTTGAAAAACAGCATCGGCTGTTCCCGTATACCACTTCTTCCCGCATTTAGTTTCATAAGGCGGTAAAATAATGACTTCTCCATTTGGTTTATTTAATCCCCACGCTTCTCCGATTCCTATATACGAATTTAGAAACAAGGGTCTGTATTGTGTCAGCACGCCCACTATATTGATACCTGAATTCCTGCAGTTGCTGAGAGTAAAATCTATTAGCTTATACTTTCCCCCAAAAGCAACTGCCGGTTTGGCTGTGTTATCCGTCAAATTTCCTAATCTTTCTCCTTTTCCCCCGGCAAGAAGCATCGCAATGCAATCTCTGTTTAGCATCCCTAATAGTCTCCCTTTCTTCCAAAGTCTTTTGCTTACCGGCTTTACTATCTTATATTTCCCTTATCCTCCTAATGTATGCCGATTCACATCACATATATTTATTTCCTGTTAAGCAAAAATATTCTTCCTTCAAGAGGTTTTATACATACTTGCTCCTCGCTTTCAATATTTTTTGTACATAATAGGTCGCTGACAGAAAATTGCTGATTTATCAATTCCTTTAATGGCACTTCATATTCTTTTTCGTTGCTTCTGTTAAATATGCAAATGGCCTTTTCTGACTCCCTACTGCGAACAAATCCGAATAGATCTTCTCTGCAGGAAAAGCCTTCCCAATCTCCTTGAACAAATAAATCAAGTTCTTTTCTTAATTTTATTATTTTTTTGAACCAATCCAATAAATCCTTATCTTCCCTGCCCCATGGATAAGGTCCTCTGTTATATGGGTCCGCATAACCCTCCATTCCGGCTTCATCGCCGTAATAAATGCAAGGTACACCGGGAAATGTCATTTGTATTAATGATATTAGCTTGAGCCGCTTAATGGCGAGCTCCCGCTCAGAATCTGACAGTCTGTACTTCTCTCTTTCCTCAGCAGTCAATTCATCCGCATGTTGAGCACCGCCCAGTATTGTTGAAATTCTCTCCGTATCATGACTGGAAACAAGATTTATGGATGAATAGAAAATATCCTTTGGGTAGTTTTCATACAGGCTCATAAACTTTTTATAAGTATGCTCCCCGTCGGCATGACCCATGGCAAAATCTATCAGTGCGCTTCTGAAGGGATAATTCATAACAGAATCCAATTCATCTCCCCATAAATACTGACGTAATGAACCGTAGCTTATTTTATTCGAAGCATCTTCCCATACCTCTCCTATCAAAATTGCAGATTTATCTGTTTCGACCACGGCTGATTTCAATCCTTTTATGAATTCATCGGGCAGTTCATCTGCAACATCCAATCTCCATCCTTTTGCACCTTTTTTTATCCAATACCGGACTACCGCATCCTCATTTCTATATATAAAATCCTGATAAGAAAGCTCCATTTCATTTACATTGGGAAGAGTTCCGATTCCCCACCATGATTCATATTCAAAGGGGAAATTTGTAAACCTGAACCAATTGTAATATGGGGACGACTTTGATTGGAACGCCCCTAAATTCGGATATTTATCATCCTTATTAAAATATATACTGTCCGCACCCGTATGGCTGAACACACCATCCAAGATGAACCGAATACCTATTTTTTCACCCTCTGCCATAAGTCTTTCAAAATCTTCCAATGTACCAAGCATCGGGTCTATCTTCATATAATCTCCTGTATCATACCTGTGGTTGCTGGAAGCCTCAAAAACAGGATTTAAGTATATGACATCCACGCCTAGCTCTTTCAGGTATGGAAGCTTCACTTCGATACCTTTTAAATCACCACCAAAATAATCCCACCGTACAACCTGTCCTTTATGATCTTTTATATAATATGGCGTATCATGCCAGTTTCCGTGAATCAGGCTTCCCGGTTTAGCATTTTCAACCTTTTGCTCACCATGACTATTAAAATATCGGTCAGGAAATATTTGATACATTATGGATTTTTTAAACCATTCAGGTACTTTTCTGTAAGGATCGTAAACCGTTATTTGATATGACAGTACATCCTTATCAAAAATCATGCCTTCGCCGCCATACTTCTCATAATTATTTCCGTAATAAACAGTCTTATCACTGTATTCGATCATAAAATGATACCAAATCAATCCAGGCCTTTCAGGTGCAGTATATTTGCAAATGTAAGTTATTGAATCTGAATCCCTGTTTTCTTCATCCATTTTAATCTCAAATGAATCCTGGTTCCTGTAGAATTTGACAAAGCAGTTGAAATCCTGGCAATCGTCCGGAAAAATCCTTAATCTCAAAGTTACTTCAGTATTGCAGGCAACCGCGCCAAAGGGCTTTCTGTAAAAAATATCGTGGGAATCATGGATTACTCTAAACATGTGTCCTCTCCTTTATTTTTTAAAATCAATCCGGTATATGATGGCAGCTGTAATTCTATAGAATAAGGCCGCCCATGCCAGGGTATTTCATCTGCAGTGTATTCTTGTTTATTTATATTGTTTGTTCCTCCATAAATCTCAGCATCTGAATTAAAAGCAATTATATATTTGCCCCCATTTGGCACACCTATTCGAAAAATATCATAATGAACAGGCGTAAAGCTGATAATTGCGACACATATTTTTCCTTCTTTATCTTTTCTTATATAGGAAATGATATTTTGTTCATTATTGTCAGCATCTATCCATTGAAAACCATCCCAAGAATGATCATCCTCCCATAGTGTTTTTTCATTCAAATAAAAGTTATTGAGTTCCTTAACAAATACTTGAAATTTTTTGTGCATCTCATAATCCAGCAGGCACCAATCCAGTCCGCAGTAGTACCTCCACTCCATAAATTGTGCAAATTCCGTTCCCATAAAGGTAAGCTTTTTGCCCGGGTGAGTCATAAGATAGCAAAAGAAAGCACGCAGGTTGGCGAATTTCTGCCAGTAATCTCCCGGCATTTTGTCTATCATGGATTTCTTCCCGTGGACAACTTCATCATGGGAAATAGGCAAGACAAAATTTTCGGAAAAAGCATAAAAAAAAGAAAAAGTGATTAGATTATGATGATGCTTTCTGTAAACAGGATCCATTTCCAAATACTTTAAAATATCATTCATCCACCCCATATTCCATTTATAGTTGTATCCCAGCCCGCCGTCATGAACAGGCCATGTCACCATAGGCCAGGCACTTGCTTCCTCCGCTGCCATAATTACATTGGGATAATACTTAAATACAGCCGTATTTAATTGTTTAATAAATTCAATGGCGTCTAAATCTCCGTTTCCTCCATAAATGTTAGGTTCCCACTCTCCTTCTTCTTTACCGTAGCTTAGATACAGCATGCTTGATACGCCATCAGCTCTTAAACCATCAATATGATATTTGTCCATCCAAAAAATAGCATTGGATATAAGAAAGCTCTGCACCTCACTTTTTGAGTAATTAAATTTATATGTACCCCATTCCCTATGCTGCTCCTTCTCATAAAGTATATCCCCGTCGAATCTAGAGAGGTAAGATACATCAGGACAAAAATGCCCGGGAACCCAGTCCAATATAACACCTATATCGTTTTGATGGCATTTGTCAATAAAATACATAAATTCATGAGGCGGGCCGTACCTGCTGGTAGCAGCAAAAAAACCTGAGCATTGGTAACCCCAAGACCCGTCAAAAGGATGCTCCATGATAGGCAAAAGCTCTATATGGGTATAACCCATTTCCTTTACATATGGAATCAATATTTCCGCCATTTCTTTACAGGTATAATACTCCCTGTCTTCAGGAACCTTCCAGGAGCCAAAATGCACCTCATAGATATTCATTGGTCTGTCATACAAGGAAGTGCTATTTCTTTTATTCATCCAGTCATTGTCATTCCACTTATATTTATTTAGATCATATACAATGGATGCGGTCTTTGGTCTTACCTCAAAATAAAATCCAAAAGGATCTGACTTTGTAATGATTTGGTCATTCCATGATAGTATCTCATACTTATATAGTTCTCCTTCTTTGATATTAGGAATAAAGATGCTCCAAATACCGCCTTCGCTTATTCTCTCCATTCTGTTCCTGCTTCTGTCCCAATTATTAAAATCCCCTATAACTGATACTGCTTGCGCACGGGGCGCCCATAATGAAAACCTCACACCTTTTTCATTGTTTTCATCCGTTATATGAGCCCCAAACATTTCATAGCTGTGATAATATTTTCCGGTATGAAATAAATAAATATTTTCATCCTTCAACAGGCTGCTTACCATATTTCCTCCATGGTTTTCCAAGTTAAAATATAATTTTTACTACATTCCATTATTTTTACCATTAAAGTCTTTTTTATTAATATGAACCACAAAGCACACAAAGGGAATTGTTTACTATTTAACCACAAAGTGCACAAAGGGCTCTAAGACTTGTCATTATTCTTAATTCCCTTGGTGTTCTTCATGGTTTTATTTTTACCACTAAGTACACAAAGGACTCGAAGACTTGTCTTTATTCTTGATTCCCTTGGTGTTCTTCGCGGTTTTGGTTTTTTAACCACTAAGCACACAAAGAAACTCAAAGCTTTAATAAAAAAATATTGTCTCCAAAAGTCTTTCAACAGCAATTCTAAATAAGCTCTATCAATATTATACTTTGTGCCCTTCGTGCTCTTTGTGGTTTTGGTTTTTTTACTTAGTTTAAAAGTGCCCTTCGTGATCTTGGTGGTTATTAATAAATTTTATTAAAACATGTCGTTTAAACGACTAAAAAAAGTAGCTGCTATATATGCTAAAAATGGCATAAATATGAATATTATGGAAATATCATTTCCTATTATTAACAAGAAAATGATGATGAATATATATATTTTCATCAAAAAAAGTGACTTTTTGAGGGAAAAAAGTCACTCCCTAAAAAACATATTTTCATCTATGATTGTAATAAAATCATAGGGATTTTTATATCTCCGTTGAGGAAAGGGACGTGAACATAATGGGCTCTGAGCAAAAGGAACCATATAAGGTATTTCTGGTAGGAGGCCGCCGTTTTCTTATATATCTTGAATACGATGAACAGCTTAACGAGAGTTACCCGGCCTATCCCGACTTTGAAAGCAGCCCGGAGTATACCAGTGAAGGACAGCCTTTTGCCACGGCAGAACAGGAAAGCTGCCCCCACTGTAAGCCTTCCGCCCCGGGAAAACCTCCGCCAGACGACTGCGGCGGCTGCAATTGGTTTTACAGAGAGCAGACGCCTTACGATCCTATCGGCATATGTGTATGCGAAGCGCGGCAAAAAGAAAAAAGTAAACATAATAAATCAGAAAGTGAGGAATGAAAATGAAGAAAGCAAAAAAAATTATCAGCTTTATACTCTTGCTTACTCTTGTGTTTCTGCCTGTCACTGCCTCAGCAGCAAGCGCTGCGAAACATCCGCAGCAATGTACCAGTGTAGCGGTTACAGGAGAGGCGGGAGGATCCGGAGCTGAATGGGTAAATCTGGCTTATGGTTTGGCAGCAGATGATAATTTATTTGTTGAAGCAATTCTTGGGGGAAGCTATTACAGCCAATATCTCAAAATGACCGGATTTGGTTTTAACATTCCGGCTGATGCGACAGTAAACGGAATCCAGGTTACCATTATCCGCAAATCTTTGGCAGGAGGCATTGTCGATAAGTCACTTAAGCTATTAGATGCAAACGGCACAGCCGTAGGCGATGATAAAGCATCAGCAGATATTTGGCCGAACAACGCCGAAGCCCCTGCTACTTATGGCGGCAATAACGATATGTGGGGAACCAGTTTAACGGCTGCGGATATAAATGATACGGATTTCGGAATTCAACTTTCAGTCAGAAATACAAGAGGTGATTCAAATGATTATGCCAGCGTCGACTATATCACGATCACCGTTACTTATAATGTCTCCCCACCCGAATTGTCCCCAGGAGGAGTAATGAGCGTAACAGCAACGACAGCATCAGTATCTTGCAACATACTCAACGGCTATGACGATACGTTGGAAGAAAGAGGTTTTTGCTATGGAACAAGTCCTAACCCAAATATAACAGATGATAATAAAGTAACAGTCGGTAATGGAGGGGGTACTTCTTTCCAGGCAAATATTACAGGACTGTCTCCGAATACCACCTACCATTTACGTGCATATGCTACAAACTTTGCCGGAACAGGCTATGGATCTGATGTGGAATTTACTACAACTAAGCTATTAACCGGCATCACCATATCAGCACCTCCGGAAAATACGAGTTATATGGAAGGAGATTCTTTCGACCCAACAGGTATGGAAGTCACCGCATCATATGACGGGAATGACCCGGAGATTATTACGGGTTATACTTTTTCTCCTTCGGGAGCTTTGACGACAACAGACACAGAAATCACCGTCAGTTATACTCTGGGCGGTGTGACAAAGACAGCAACAACACCCATCACTGTCACCGCAATTGCTCCTGTAAGCATCGAAGCGACTTACACTCAGAGCGACACTGTCTATACAAGTACAGACCTTGACGATTTGAAAAGCGATCTCACCGTCGCGGTTACATACAATGACGAGAGTACCGAAATTCTTTTAGATACTGAATATACCCTGTCAGGCACACTTGTGGAAGGAACGAGCACAATTACGGTTAACTACCTTTCTCTTACGGACACTTTTGATGTTATGGTAACTGCAGTTTCTCCTGTAAGCATAGACGCTGTTTTCACTCAGGGAGAGCTAAAGGTATATCCAAGTACAAGCCTTAACAGCCTTAAAAACAATCTCACTGTCACGGTTACAAACAACGATAGCAACAGTGAAACCCTTGATCCTGATGTTTATTCCCTGTCGGGCACACTTGAAGAAGGAACGAGCACCATTACGGTTGTCTACGGTTCTCTTACCGATACTTTTAACGTTGAGGTAACAGCTATAACGCTGGCAGGCATCGACGTTGTTTTCACTCAGGGAGAGCTTGTAGTATACCCGAGTACAAGTCTTGACACACTGAAAGCTAATCTTACTGTAACAGGTATAAACAACGACGGTAGCAGTGCCGGTCCAATCACCGACTATACACTTTCCGGCACACTTGCGGCAGCCTCAGGTACAAGTACATGTGCAATTACGGTTATCCACGGCTTATTCACAGATACTTTTGACGTTACGGTAACAGCTATAACGCTGGCAAGCATCGATGCTGTTTTCACGCAGGAAGATCTTGTTGTATACCCTAGTACAAGTCTTGACGTTCTGAAAGATAAGCTTACCGTAACAGGTACAAACAACGACGGAAGCAGTGCAGGCACAATTAACAGCTATACCCTTTCCGGCACACTTGCGGCGGACTCAGGTACAAGCACATGTACAATTACAGTTCACTACGGTTCCCTTACCGATACTTTTGACGTTACGGTAACTGCGGTTTCTCCTGTAAGCATTGCCGCTGTTTTCACGCAGGGTGTGCTTAAGGTATATCCAAGTACAAGCCTTGACAGCCTTAAAAA
>JAAYPU010000412.1 GCA_012519645.1 Clostridiales bacterium
AAGGAGTTGAGTTGTAATGTATGCAAAGACATTAAATCCGGTGAATATATATCAGGAAAACAGTGTAAACACTGCTTCTCCGGGAAAATTAATAATTATGCTTTATGATGGTGCGATAAAGTTTTGCAGATTTGCCGAGATGGCCATTGATGAGAAAAATATTGAGAGAAGGCATGTAAATATTAAAAAAGCAAAGAGGATCATACAAGAACTTGCATTCACGCTGAACAGGGATATTGAGATATCAGAGCAATTGGGTTCGCTGTATGCGTTCATGGAAAGAGAACTGATAAATGCTAATGTCCAAAATGATAAGAATAAAATAATAACAGTCAGAGAAATGCTGGAAGAACTTAAAGGTGCATGGGAAAGCATCGTTAATTGAGTAGATTTCAATATGAAATTTACTCAAAATTAAGAATTAGGAATTAAGAATTAAGGTGAATTTTCAAAGTAATGCAAAATCAAGCGTAAAATGGTTATTTATACCTATAATTTTGAAAATTTTAAATTTATAAGTAACAGAAAGTTATATAAAGCCTGTAAAAAGAATATAGCAGGTAGTTTTGAGAATTGTCGAAATTATCTGTAGATTTTTGAAACTTTGTAAAAGCAAGTGTCGATTTCGCTTGCTTTTTTTTATTGAAATCTATATACTTTAAGTAAGCTAGCAATATTATACGTTAGTGACGATGGAGGGGTTTTAATGAATATTTTAAACGATAAAACCATGCGTTTAATTAATAAAGCACTAAATACCGCCGTATACAGAAATGAAGCTATAAGCAACAATATTGCAAATGTTAATACAAGAAATTACAAAGCAAATCGGGTTGTTTTTGAAGAAGAACTAAGAAATGCGATGAACGGAAATAAAAAAAAGCTGTATACAACCCATGAAAATCACATTAAATTGACGGATTCCATTGATAAAATCGAGCCCAAGATGGTAAAGGATACAACAACATCTATGCGGCAGGATGGTAATAATGTCGATATAGATATGGAAAATGCTAACCTTGCAGCGAATCAATTATTGTATAATTCATTGATACAACAGGCCAGTAAAAAGATTTCGTTGCTTCGTTATGTAATTAGTGAAGGGAAGCGATAGAGTATGAAGATATTTAAGACTTTTGAAATAAGTGCAAGCGGATTGACGGCGGAAAAGCTGAGAATGGATACTATTGCTTCAAACATTGCAAACTCTACGACTACCAGAACCGAAGACGGAGGTCCGTATAGAAGAAAAATTGCCGTATTTAAAGAAAATTTAGAAAAAGAAATAAATCGAGTATCCAACAAAACTGAAACCATATCAAAAGGTGTAAAGGTAGAGGCTATTGTAGAGGATAATACCCCGTTTAAAAGAGTATATGACCCAAATCATCCCGATGCAGATGAAGAAGGGTATGTAGAAATGCCAAATGTAAATGTCCTGAACGAAATGGTGGATATGATTGCTGCAACCCGGGCTTATGAAGCCAATGTAACAGCATTAAACGCATCTAAGGCGATGTTTTTAAAGGCTTTGGAATTAGGCAGATAGGAGTGTTGTAAATTATGGATAAAGTTAATGCTTCAGGATTACTTATTCCTCAGACATCTGATACATCACAGAAAAAAATTGCTGATGAGAGTGAAAGATTTTCATTTACCGAAAAGATAAAAGAAGAGCTCGACTATGTCAACAGCCTTCAGATCAAATCTGCTGAGGCAACGCAGGCGCTGATTACCGGAGAGGCAGATAACATACATGAGATCCTGATAACTAATGAAGAAGCCATGTTGGCATTAGAAATGGCAGTTCAAGTGAGGAACAAGATAGTAGAAGCTTATCAGGAAATTATGAAAACACAGATTTGAGCTTAGAGGATGAGGAATTTTAACATATAGTATATTTTTCATTTTCTGAATTAAATGAACATTCATGTCATTTTATTAAGAGATATTAATGAAAAATATAAGGAGACTTTAATATGCAATGGCTTAAAGATTTTTTCAAAAGATTGAATACTACATGGACCAATATGACAAACGGAAAAAGACTCGCCCTTATTAGTGTCGGAGTTGCTTTTATTGTCTCATTGACCGTGTATTATTTTCTTTTTGGCAAAGTTACATATGTCCCTCTTTTTACGGATCTAAGTGTTATTGATTCAGGTAAAATAGTACAAAGGCTGGATGAAATGGGTGTTACCGATTATAAGCTGGAGGCCGGCGGAACTACCATTGCTGTTCCTGAGGATGATGTTGACAGGCTGCGTATCAATCTTGCCAACGAGGGAGCATTGCCGTCTAATGGAGCAGGCTTTGAACTTTTTGATGAAGCAGGCTTTGCTCTGACCAGTGAAGAACGAAAAATAATGTATCAGCGTGCGCTCCAAGGAGAATTGCAGCGAGCTATAATGGCTCTTGAAGAGGTTGATTTTGCTACTGTTATATTATCAATGCCTCAGGAATCTCTGTTCGCTAATGAAAATAAAGCCGGAAGTGCATCGGTCCTCCTAAGACTTAATGCATTTAAAAAACTGGAACCCCAAAAGGTAAGAGGTATTGTGGCACTGGTTTCCGGTGCAGTCAAGGGTATTCCACCTGAAAATGTACAGGTTATTGATACGGAATTAAATTATTTGAGCTTCGGATTAGATGAAAAGGAAGACTATACCAGTGTACAAGAAACAGGAAATAGAATAACTCTTAAAAAGAACTTTGAAAATACATTAGCCGAGGATTTGCAGCAAATGCTTGAAACTGCCCTTGGAAAAGGGAAAGTAGTGGTTAAAGTAAATGCTGAAATGAATTTTGACACTGAAGAAAGAACCAGTATTACATATGATCCAAACCCGGTCATTCGCAGTATTCAAGAAAGTATTAATATTGAAAGTTCGAGCGGTGAAGATTTAAGTCTTAGTCCTGTGGACAATAATTTACAATATTACGGTGAAAATACAGATGCCATTTCCGAGACTGAAGGATTGGCAAGCTATGAAAATACACGCAATTATGAGATAGGTGAAACTCAGGTACATATTATAAAAGCACCGGGTGAGATCATTCGATTAACTACATCCGTTATTTACGATGGGGAGTTATCCGACGCACGTAAAACAGCTATTAAGAATATTGTTTTAGCAGCAGTCGGTTTTAATGAAACCAGAGGCGATATTATCAGCATTGAAGGGCTGACCTTTGACCGCACATCTGAGCAGGAGATCAAACAAGCAATGGAGGCGGCAGAAGAAGAATACAATAAAGAAGTCAGAAGACAAACGCTGATCAAATATATACGAATGGGTGTCGGCGCATTTATATTATTTATCTTCTTTATAGTTATTCTTGTTAAAATGAGGAAGTCCGGTAAAGCTTCGGCAGTATCAGAAGCCATGCCTTTACAGCCGATGCCGATAGAGGAAATGATTCAAGATGTATCTGTAAGACTTAATGTAGTAGAGAATAGTAATAGTCCGGAAAAAGAAATAAAGGAATATGCAAATGAATCACCGGATAAAGTAGTTGATATTGTGAGAACATGGATATTAAAGGATGAGGGGTAATATTATGTCACAAGCTGCACAAACATTAACTGGCATTGAAAAAGCCGCGATTTTATTTATTACACTTGGACCGGATTTGTCATCCAAGGTAATAAAATTGCTTCCGGAAAGTATGATAGAGAAAATTACCTTTGAAATTGCAAATATTACACAGGTAGAACCTTTAATTAAGGATGAGATATTAACAGAATTTATCGAAACACAGCGGGCCAGTCAATATATAAAAGAAGGCGGTTTAGACTATGCAAGAGATATTTTGACAAAAGCATTAGGCTCAAAAAAAGCAGAAGAAATATTAATGAATTCTGAAAGATTAGCTCAGAAAAGAAAACCATTTGCCCTTGCCAGAAAAACAGATCCTATTCAATTGTTAAAAACCATTGTCAATGAGCACCCACAGACCATAGCATTGATTTTGTGTTTTTTGCAGTCTGACAAGGCAGCTCAAATATTATCAGGATTACCTGAAGAAATCAAATCCGATGTAGCTTATAGAATTGCTACGATGAACAAAACATCACCAAAGGTTATTAAGCAGGTAGAACAAATTTTGGATAAAAAGCTCTCAAATGTATTGGAAGGAAATTTTGAAGCTTATGGCGGTATCAAGACACTGGTTGATATACTGAACTCTGCCAACAGAGGTACAGAAAAAAGCATATTGGAAGCATTAGAACAAGAGGATGCGGATCTAGCTGAAGAAATTAAAGACAGCATGTTCGTATTTGAAGATATTATCAATTTGGATAACGTTTATATACAACGTGTCCTTAGAGATGTTGATAACAGTGATTTGGCATTGGCATTAAAAGGTGCCTCAAAAGATGTGGCAGATCTTATTTTTGCAAATATTTCTAAACGTGCCGCTGAAACATTGAAAGAAGATATTGAATTTATGGGACCTGTCAGAATCACCGCTGTAGAGGAAGCACAGCATAAGATTGTTGGTATAATAAGAAGATTAGATGAGACTGGGGAAATAATTATCAGCAGAGGTGATAAGGGTGAGATCGTCATTTAGGATAATTAAAAATGTTGGTCCTGTCAGAGAAGAGAAAAAATGCACAATTCCAATAAATGAAATAAAAATTCATTTGGTCAGGGATACGGAAGAAGATAACCTTGAGCAGATTTTAACAGAAAATGAAGCCATTATAGAAGGGGCGAAGGCCGAAGCAGAAAAGATTATTAGAGAAGCCTTGATAGAAGCCGAGACCGAAGCAAGGCTTGCTGCTGAGTCAATAAAAGAAAAAGCTTTTAATGAAGCATACGCGGAAGGTTTTCATAAAGGTCAGGAGGATGGATATCAGCAGGGATATGAAGAAGGCGTCAAAGAAAGTGAGTTATTACGAAAACAAGCCAAAATGGTTTTGGAGAATGCTCATAAAAATGCACAAGAAATGATAGAAAAAAATGAGGGCGAAATTATAGACCTTGCCCTGCATATTGCAAGTAAGCTAATGCTTACGACTTTACAAAAAGACGATATGCCGCTGATAAAAATGGCTCAGGATGCTTGCAGAGAATTTAAAGACAAAAAACATGTTATTATAAGCGTTCATCCCGAAAAGAAAGCCTTCTTTGAAACAAATATAGATGTATTGAAAAAAATATGCCCACATACCACCTTTTCAATTTTGGAAGACGAAAAAATATCAGAGACCGGCTGCGTTATAGAAAGCGATGCACAAGTTATTGACACCCAAATCACAGTGCAGCTGGATAAGGTCAGAGAAGCCTTGCTTGAAATGGGGATTAGTAATGAAGGATAAAATTCCTTTTGACCTATATAAGGATATGATTACCGATGGAAGCTTTTATAAAAAAGAAGGAAAAGTAAAGCAGGTAATTGGGTTAACTATTCAGGTAGAGGGTATAAAAGCATTTGTCGGAGAAATTTGCGAGATAGTTATAGATGTTAATAAAAAGATACCGGCTGAGGTTGTAGGATTCAGCGATGATAAAGTATTAGTAATGCCTTTCGGTGAGTTAAGCGGCATTTCACCGGGTTCGCGTGTAATTCCTACAGGTAAATGCATGCGCATCAAGGTTGGAGAAAATCTGCTGGGGAAAGTGCTTGATGGTTTAGGTCAGCCCCTTGGCAAAGAGAAAATATATCTTACCGAAGAGGTGGATATATACAGGAATCCGCCCAATCCTCTCACCAGAAGACGTATAGACAGAGTCATGGAAACGGGGATCCGTGCGATAGACGGATTGATCACCGTAGGGATGGGGCAGAGGATAGGTATATTTTCAGGCAGCGGTGTAGGGAAAAGTACGCTTATCGGAAATATATGCCGGTCATCTAAAGCGGATATTAATGTAATTTCCCTCATCGGTGAAAGGAATAGAGAGCTTCAGAATGTTTTAGATATAGATTTGGGCGAGGAAGGACTGCGGAAATCCGTTGTAGTATGTGCAACATCGGACCAGCCGGCACTTGTAAGAATAAAAGGGGCATATACAGGTATCTCTATCGCAGAATTTTTCAGAGATAAAGGTTACAATGTAATGCTCATCATGGATTCTGTTACACGTTTTGCCATGGCGCAGAGAGAAATTGGACTTGCTATCGGAGAACCGCCGGCCACAAAAGGCTATACGCCTTCCGTGTTTGCATTGCTTCCAAAGCTGTTTGAGCGTGCAGGGACATCTGAAACCGGTTCTATAACAGCATTTTTTACTGTTCTTGTAGAAGGTGATGACTTTAATGAACCTATTTCTGATGCAGCAAGAGGGATACTAGACGGACATATAATATTATCCAGAAAACTTGCGGCTCAAAACCATTTTCCTGCGATAGATGTCAATAACAGTATCAGCAGGCTTATGACACAGATCGTTCCTGAAGAACATATTGAAACAGCGTCACGTATCAGGGATACATTGGCTCTATATGAAGAATCAGAAGATCTGATCAATGTAGGAGCCTATGTGAAGGGATCTAATCCAAAGCTGGACAAAGCAATACAATTATATCCGGAAATCAATAAATTCTTAAAACAAAAGCTAAACGAAAAGTGCTCCTATGAAGAAACAAGGCAGTGGATGGACAGCTTATTTGAATAAAAAAGGATGATAGATGTGAGATTTCAATATTCACTTGAAAGTGTACTGGAATATAGAAAGAAAATAGAAGATTCAAAAAAAGATAAGTTTATGAATGCAAATAAACAACTTATCCATGAGACTTCTGTATTGACTGATATTGAAGAACATCGTAATCAAATACGCGAAGACCTTAAAGCAAAAGACACATTTTCCATTCAAGAGCAGAAGAATTATATGCAATATATTATGAGTTTAGAAAAGAAAATGGAAATGCAGAAAATACGGGTAAGTGATTCAAAGAGAAGATGCGATTTAGCCAGGGGGGAGCTTGTTAAGGCGCAGAAGGACAGAAAAATAATGGAGACATTGGAAGGAAAAGAATTAGATAAATTCAATTATGATTTAAAGAGAAGAGAAGAAATTGAAGCAAATGAAATGGCTTCAATCAATTACATAAGACGTAAAAATATGAAGGAATAAACAGCGCAGTCAAATTCTCAGGTAATTTCTGAGGATATGACATAAATAATGTATTCTTGAAAGGAGGTGAAAAGATAATTGAACAGTCCTAGTCCTATAGTTCTTGCGGTACAGCAATTCATGGCGACTCAGCAGTCAAGCATGCCTAAGGAAGGACTCGGCGGTTTAAGCTTTAAGGATCTTATTTCGCAGATAATGGCCGGTTCATTTGCCAATGTCAATAAAGAGTATTCCGAAGAGTTAGATGCGTTAGTAAATGCAGATACTGAAGAAGCACAGGCTATAGCATACTTTGCAGATATAATTCCTTATTTCAGTAGTAATACTCAATTAGTGACATTGACAGAAAATCAGAGTATGGATTTAGATGAGAGGCTTTCAGGTTTATTTGACAAGCTAAAGGGATACCTTGAAAGGCTTCAAAGTATATCCATGGAAAATCATCATAAGCCCTCGGCTGCATATGAATTTTCCATCAGACCCTCTGACAACACACAGATTGGTCAAATGCAGACAGGAGAGCAAGAGAGTATTATTGCAAACATATCAAGTACTTTAGCGGAGATACAAGTCATACTTGAAAGTAATCTTGTTTATAGCAATGTGTCTGCAAATGATATAGCAGTTCAACATACAATGGTCAGCAGTCAAATTATGGACAACAGTCAAAGTATGAGCCAAGTATTAGAAACCATAAAGGAAATAAGGACCATTATCAAGAATGTTTTCCAAAAGCCTAAGCCCGATATGCAAAATAGCTCTGATGAAACACTCGCATCTGAGCAAAAACAAATGAATAATTTGCAGACCGGTCAGCCGACAGTATTGCAAGACGAAAGCGATATGAGTCTTACTTACTTGAAGGAGAAGGTCAATGAGGTTTTAAACAGCTTCGACGATATTCAGAAGAAGATTTCAAAGGGCAATCAGAATATAAAAGAATTATTTGAAGTCCATCCGGGAAAAGCCAACAAAATTCTATCCCTGTTTAAAGACCAGAATGCCGCAGCCAATGTAACAGAACAAAAAGAGCCGAAGTCTTTAAACACAGAGAAAAGAGAACCGGAGACTTTAAATAAAGAAAAAAGATTCCAAATAAATACTAAAGCAGAAACGCAGAAATCGTCCGAGGTCAGTGGAAAAACATTAAAAGACTTTGATTTTCAAGTACAAGAAAGCCATGATAAAGTGAGTACCATGATGAAGCATCAGCAAAGCAAGGAAGGCATTTCATTTAATTCCGGAAGCGGCGCGAATTCCATACCGGTTATAAAAAATGCGGATTTACTGCAAAGGGAATTGATAAAGCATTTTCAACAAATAGGAGACAAGGAAAGGTCAACTCTTACTGTTCAGCTTCAGCCCAAGGAATTGGGAAAAATGAAAATAGAGCTGGAGTTAAAAGAAGGCATTGTAAATGGGAAAATATTTGTTGAAAGCGAAACTGCGAAGCAGGCTTTGCAGCAACATCTTCAGACAATGAAAGATCAGATCAAAAATCAGGGGATCACTTTAGAAAGCTTGGAAGTCAACATAAGTAATGAGTCCTTCCAAGAATTTAGACAGCAGGAAGAGCAGATAATTTACAGACCGCGAAAATGGGAGATTAATAGTCTATATGAAGCAGATAATCCTGAAGTAATAACTGTAAACAATAATTCTTCCACAGTAAACCGGCTCAACATTTTAGCATAGGAGGTGAAAAAATGGGAGTAGAAGGTGTATCATCAGCAAGAAATGCCGATAATTCTGCCAACACAGCCAAAGCAAAAAACGAATTAAGTGCAGAGGATTTTCTGCAGATTTTAGCGGCCGAGCTGCAATATCAGGATCCCACAAAAGGTGCAGATACAACGCAATATATCTCACAGCTTGCTCAATTAACAGTTGTAGAACAATTAGACGCTTTGAATACTTCTTTTTCAGAAATGCAGTTTAAACAGGATATATTGATAGGCAGTTCATGGATCGGGAAAGAGGTTGCTATTTATGAGGAAAGCGGGAATATTGCAACAGGTATAGTTAAAGGCTTTGTTTTGACAGACAGAGGTGTTGAAGTATTTGTAAACGACAAACAATATTCGCTGGGTCAGATTGCGGCAGTTAAGGAACAGGCTCAGACTCAGACAGATTCTCAACCTGATGAGACAGGTTCAACAGAATAAATCAGATAGAAGGCAGGCGATATAATGACTTATCGTATTGACAGAAGGCATGTACTTCCTTATGAACCCATAGACAATAAGCAAAAGCAAAACACGGCGAAGCCGGAAAAAACGGGAACATCCTTTAAGGAAATACTCAATAACTCTCTTCAGGAAAAAACAGCCATAAAAATATCCAATCATGCACAGCAAAGGCTGCAGCAAAGAAACATTCAGCTGGATGATAAGGATATGGATATTTTGAAAGGCGCTATGGAAAGAGCAGAAATGAAGGGTGCCCGGGAATCGGTACTGTTTTATAAAGATATTGCTCTTGTTACAAGCATTAAGAACAGAACAATTATAACAGCAGTAGACTCAAAGGGAGCAGAAGAAAATATTTTCACCAATATAGACAGTGCAATGATTGTTGAATCCAAATAACAGGCTGGACCTCCTTGAGGAAGCCTGAGTGCTGCGGAATGATGGAAGCAGCCCGATTATCAATGAATAATTGATAATGGAAAATGAACATTTATGGTAAATTAAAGGAGGATTTTTATTATGTTAAGATCTTTATATGCAGGAGTCAGCGGACTCAAAAGTAATCAGGTAAAAATGGACGTTATTGGTAATAACGTAGCTAATTCAAGTACTACGGCTTTTAAATCAGGAAGAGTAGGCTTTACAGATTTGTTCAGCCAGACCTTATCCAATGCCCAAGGAGCAACAGCAACAGCCATAGGCGGTGTAAATGCTAAACAAGTCGGCTTGGGTGTAAGTGTCGGAACCATAGATACCATCATGACCATAGGATCTACCCAGACTACCGGAAGGGATTTGGACTTTGCTATTGACGGCGAAGGCTTCTTTATAGTATCTCCTGACAGTACGGGTGCTTCCAGATTGTATACTCGAGACGGCGTATTTTATACAGACAGTGCAGGAAACTTAGTTAATGGCAACGGACTTAGAGTATTAGGGACTACACCCCATGTTGCAACTTATAATGTAGATCTTGATGGAAATGCTGCTACTTTTGAGGCGACCAGTAATCCTGGAGACGTACCTGCTCCAACTTCAACGAACCTTACCACATTGAATATTCCTGCTAAAATAGGTAATTATGAAATGGAGAGCTTCACTATTGACGGTACTGGCCTGATATCAGCTGTATACAACGGTACAACAGTATATTTGGGAAGAGTTGCTCTGGCAAAATTCAACAACCCGGAAGGCCTTGAAAAAACGGGCGGGAACACCTATACCTCTACAGGAAACTCAGGAGAGGTACAGATTGGAGTAGCCGGTAACGGCAGCTATGGAGCTATCAAGCAGGGCTTTTTGGAAATGTCAAACGTAGATTTGGCGACCGAATTGACGGATATGATTATTTCAAGCCGTGCTTATCAAGCAAACTCAAAAACTATTACCACATCCGATGAAATGCTCCAGTATCTTCTGAATATGTAATAAAAAAAATATCCTGAAGGCAGATATACTGCCTTCAGGATAATAAAATGAACAGGCTGGACCTCCTTGAGGAAGCCTGGATGCTGCGGACCGATTGAAGCAGCACGAAAAATATTTAATAGTTATGATTTAAGATTTAAGATTTATGGTTTGAAGGAAATCTTGCTTCTTAAAATCAAAGCACTGATTCAAAGGTAATCCAATACTAAAAATAGGAGGGAAATTATATGTTAAGGTCCTTATATACGGGTATGAGCGGATTGCAGTGCAATCAAATAAAAATAGATGTTATCAGTAATAATATTTCAAATTCAAGCACGACCGGTTTTAAGGCAGGAAGAGTGACTTTTAAGGACTTATTCAGTCAGACCATTTCTGCCGCACAGCTTGCAGGAGACGAAATAGGCGGTAAAAATGCACAGCAGGTTGGATTGGGAGTAGGCATTGGAGCTATTGATACTATTATGACTGACGGAACAATACAATCGACTAACAGGGATTTGGATTTTGCAGTAAGCGGGAAAGGGTTTTTTGTTTTATCCAGAGATAGAGAAGCCGAATCATTGGTTTATTCACGAGACGGTTCATTTTATACCGACAATGAAGGAAATCTGGTAAATGCAGACGGTCTATATGTTTTAGGTTTTTCAAGCGGTGAGCCTGAAGAAAATATGGAGGATGTAGCCACAGAAGGGGATTCAGATGATTTATCTACTCTACAAATACCCGTAGAGTATGATGATGAACGTTTAGAAGGTTTTTCAGTGGATTCGATGGGCCTAATCACAGCCGTATACGGAGGGGAGACCTATTACATTGGAAGAATTGCCCTTGCCAATTTTACTAACCCCGGAGGGTTGGAAAAGGTAGGGTCAAATGCTTATAAAGAAACTGCGAATACAGGCGAAGAGGCAATAATCGGTACAGGGGGGATGAATGGATTTGGCATTATCAGACAAAGCGCATTGGAAATGTCAAATGTAGATTTGGCTTCTGAAATGACAGAAATGATTATAGCAAGCCGCGCTTATCAAGCAAATGTGAATTCCATTACTACTTCGGACCAAATACTTCAAGAACTAGTCAATGTAAATAGATAGTGTATTATAACTAATTGATACTCCAGCAGTTAAAGGAGTGATAGAAATGATTAAATTGACCTCATTACAAGGAGAAGAATTTCTCCTGAATGCCGATTTGATTGAGCGGGTTGAAGAGCTTCCTGATACCATTATAACACTTACTAGTGGAAAGAAGATGCGTGTGGTCGAAGACGCTAATACAATTGTAGAAAAATTCATTAATTATAAAAGAAAAATTCAATGCTTAGCGGAGGTCCAAAATGAATAAATTTAATCCTGTGCCAGTCCTGGCAATATTTGTAGCAATAATAATGATTGGAATAAGTATTGCAATAGATGGAAGTATTATAATTTTTGTCAGCTTAAGCTCATTCATTATAACGGTAGTAGGTTCTTTCTGCGCTTTAGTTACAAGCTTTCCGACAAAGGCGTTATTAAATGTTCCTAAAATGCTGAGGAAGGCTTTTGAAGAGCCGACAGAGTCAAGAAGATACCTGGTTCAATTATTTACAAGCCTTTCCAGAAAAGCACGTTCAGAAGGATTGCTTGCTTTAGAGGATGAATTGACCGAAATAGATGATGATTTTATTGTAAAAGGCATTCAGATGGTTGTAGATGGTATAGAGCCGGAAAGTATTAGAGAGATTCTGGAGTTTGAGATTTATGCGATTCAAAAGAGACATGGCTACGGACATAACATATTTGCAACCTGGGGTGAATTGGCACCGGCTTTTGGTATGCTTGGAACTTTGATCGGGCTTATACTGATGCTGAGCGATTTAAGCGATGCGGCCAATATTGGTACCGGTATGGCGACTGCCTTAATAACTACTTTCTACGGTTCACTAATGGCAAATGTTATTCTGATTCCTATTGGGAATAAGCTGAAGAGTCAAACCTCAGAGGAAATATTTACTAAAGAGATGGTAATAGAAGGGGTTTTATCCATACAATCAGGTATTAATCCAAGAATCATAGAAGATAAACTAATGACTTATCTTCCACCGGATGAAAGAATAAAAGAACCAATACAGGAGAAAAAGGTGAGCTAAATGCCTAAGAAACAAAAAGGGGACGAAAGTAAATCAGGGGCACCCGGATGGATGACAACATATTCTGATATGATGAGCTTACTTCTGACGTTTTTTATATTGTTGTATTCATTTTCCTCTTTGGATGCCAAAAAATTTCAGGATGTGGCAAACGCGCTGCAGGCAGTACTAACAGGGCAATCCAACATTACTATATTTGACGAAAGCACACCTGCGGATACCTCTGTAGATGCACCTGTAGCTGTTCCGGATGAAGATGATTTTGAATATGAGATACAGGAAGTATATGAGCAAGTCAAGAAATATCTTGAGCAGGAAGGCTTGGATGCACAGGTTTCCGTTACGATGAACAAAAGAGGAATTTCTATCGATATAAAGGAAAGGGTTCTTTTTGATTTAGGAAAAGCGGATATAAAACAGGAAAGCAAAGTTATCCTGGACAAAGTAGGCCAACTTCTTAAAATCATAGACAGGGACGTAGTTGTTGAAGGGCATACGGATAATTTGCCGATCAACACATTTGAATTCAAAAGCAATTGGGAATTATCAGTTATACGCGCTGTAAATGTATTAAGATATTTTGTAGAAGTACAGGGAATAGACCCGCGCCGAATCAGTGCAACAGGATATGGAGAATATCAACCTATTACTTCCAACGAAACAGATGCAGGAAAGGCAATGAACAGACGTGTAAATATCTTATTATTGGTTTATCCGGAAAACGAGTCGTATTAATGTCCGGAGTTAATAAAGGAGGAAAAAATGGCTGCGAAAAATGAACCGGTGGCAAATGTAGCCGCAGAACAACCTAAAAAAAAGAATAACCTATTAAAAATAATAATTATTATCATACTCGTAATTGTTTTATTGTTAGGAGGCTTTACAGCTATTGCATTCTTTACAAAGAGTTTTTTCTTTGCACCAAGGGAAACTAAAATAACAGCTGAGATAAAGGAAACCATGTATCCTTTGGAAACTTTCATTGTTAATCTGGATGAAAAGGGTTCTAAGAAATATTTGAAGATATCTATTGTAATAGGATGTGTTAATAAGAAAGATGTGAAGCTTATTTCAGAGAAGGAGATGCAAATTCGGGACACAATTATATCCACATTGCGGGAACAAGGACTGGACCGTTTGGCACCCGCAGGCAATGAAGAGCAAATAAAGCAATCACTTAACAAAGCAATCAATACATTATATGATCCTGATTTAGATATAAAATTATATTTCACAGAATATATCATTCAATAGAAATGGAGTGAGAAGTGTTGAATTCAGAATTGTTATTAAGCTGGCTTAAAATCATTGCAGCACTTCCCATTGTTTTACTCCTTGCCTATATTTCAATGAAGCTCAGCAGAAGCTACATGAGCAATTTTAAAAAAGGCATGTTTATGAAAGTCATTGAAACTATCCCGGTATATCATAAATCTGCAGTAAGCATTGTACAAATAGGCACAAAGTATTTTGTTTTGGGAGTTTCTGAGCAAGGGATGCAGATCATTACCGAGTTGACGGAAAAAGAAATGGATGAAATGAAAGCTCAAAGCAAAACACAGCAACATTTTAATTCCAATGCTTTATCAAAGTTAATGACGGGTTTGAAAGACAAAAAAGATTGGAGACAAAAATAGATGAAAAGAAGAGCCTGTATTTTAATATTTATCATTGCTGTAATTATCATATCCACATCTGCAGCTTATGGAGAGACCTTTGAAATTCCCATTCCAAAAATAGGAATAGATGTGGGAGAGGCAGAAACGCCGGAGGATTACGTTAATGGAATTAAAATATTAGTCTTACTGACTGTTCTGACCCTAGTGCCTTCCATACTTATGCTGATGACTTCATTTACAAGGATCGTAATTGTTTTGTCTTTTATGAGGAATGCCTTAAATACCCAACAGGCACCTCCAAATCAAGTATTGCTTGGACTGGCTATATTCCTGACTATTTTTATTATGAGACCTGTTTATACTGATGTAATGGTAAATGCCATAAATCCATATTTAGCAGGTGAAATAACACAGGAAGAGGCCATTGATACCGGCTCTGTGCCAATAAAAACCTTTATGCTAAGTCAAACAAGAGAAAAAGACCTTGCTTTGTTTTATGATCTTTCAGAGGAACAACCTCCGACAGAGAGAATGGATACGCCCTTTACTGTTTTAATTCCGGCCTTTGTTATAAGCGAATTAAAAACAGCATTTCAAATGGGCTTTATGATTTTTATGCCTTTTATCATTATTGATTTGGTTGTTGCGAGTATACTCATGGCAATGGGGATGTTTATGCTGCCTCCGGTAATGATATCATTGCCATTTAAACTGCTGCTGTTTGTTATGGTGGATGGATGGTACCTATTGGTTAAATCTCTTGTAGAAAGCTTTGTTAGGTGATGATTATGAGTCAATCGATGATAATAGGAATAGCAAGAGATGCAATTATGACAGTTATCTATATTGCTGGGCCCATTATGGCTGTAGCACTAATCGTGGGACTTATTGTAAGTATTTTGCAGGCTACCACGCAGATCCAGGAGCAAACTCTCACTTTTGTTCCTAAGATTCTTGCGGTGCTCATTTTCATTCTGCTAATGGCACCTTTCATTATGAGCAAGCTGACAGATTTCACTACTGAGATGTTTTCAAATGTCTCAAACATACTTAGGTAAAATATATGAATATATTGGATGTAGAATTTTTTTTATTGATATTTATGAGAATTACAAGTTTTTTTGTAGCCGGACCTTTCTTTTCAATGAGGGGCATACCGACTATTATGAAAATAGGTTTTTCATTTGCCATAACGGTTATTTTATACTTTACCGCACCTGAAATAATCCTGGATATAAATACCCCCATGATTTTTTATTTGCTGCTTATAAAAGAAGTGCTGGTAGGGTTAACTTTAGGCTTTATAACTAATCTTGTTTTTATATCCATACAAATGGCCGGTCAGCTTACAGATATTCAAGTAGGATTCTCAATGTCTGCAATGTTCGACCCTGTTTCCCAAAGCAGCGTATCTATATTTGGAAGACTTTATAATTGGATAGGAGTAGTACTGTTTTTTACATTAAATGGACATTATTTTTTACTGTATTTTCTTGCAGAAAGTTTTCGCATTGCCCCATTAGGACTTGCTAATATCAGCGGAATAGGCATGGAATATATGATTACTTTTTTCTCAAGAAATTTTTTAATTGCATTTCAAATGAGTATTCCTATCGTTTTAATGATATTTATGACTGATGTTATTATGGGATTTATTGCGAGAACTGTACCGCAGCTCAACATTTTTATTTTCGGATTGCCATTGAAGGCATTAGTTGGATTGTTGGCTTTTGTCGTTCTGCTGCCTCAGATAGTAAGTATGATGATAGGTGTATTTGAAGATATACCTTCTACATTGAATAAAATAATTCAACTACTTTGATGAATGGAGAATTCCTTTCGATGATTTATGTATTACCTCTTGTTATAATGCTACTTATGCTTTATACAAAAAGAAGCTTATATTATGTACCGGTCTTCGGAGCAGCAGATAGCAGCTATGTACCATCATGGGAAGAATACCTATGTTATTTTGCTGACGAAGGAGAAAAAACCGAGCAGCCGACAGGCAGAAAACTTCACGAGACCAGAAAAAAAGGACAGGTTGTAAAGAGCCCTGATTTAAATGCTGCTATTATTCTGTTGATTTGTGCCATGCTTATGATAATTGCCGGAGAATACTCTTTTAAAGAAATATATCGGTTTATATATAAATGTTTTTCGGATTATGTCAATTACGCTGTATCTATAGACAATATAAGGAATTTGATCCTTTTCTATATTTTTTAGTTTTTAAAAATAGTAGGCATAACCTTCGCTGTGGTTTTGGTTATTGGTATAGTGGCGAATTTAGTTCAGTCAGGATTTGTATTCTCTGTAGACCCTCTAAAACCAAACATAAATAAATTGAATCCAATTGAGGGTTTCAAGAATATATTTTCAAAACGTGCCATATTCAATCTTCTAAAAACACTAATGAAATTTGTTTTGATAGGATTTGTTGCTTATACATTTATAAGAGACAACATCGATAAAATATTGATTGCCTCAGCCGTAGGAGTTTATGAATTGTTTCCTTTCGTAAAAGATGTGCTTTTTCAATTGGTTATACGAGTTGTAGCTATTATGGTAGTATTGGGGATTATAGACTATATATATCAAAGATACGATTACAGAAAGCGTTTAAGAATGACAAAACAAGAAGTAAAG
>JAAYPU010000042.1 GCA_012519645.1 Clostridiales bacterium
AACCTTTTCAGTCATCACCAACTTCACTCAAATGTTTTTAATACATTAAAAAACTCGAGCTGTAAAAGATACTGCTTCTGCATGCTTCAGTCTCTGGAGAATATGATGTACAGATAAATAAAATTTGTTTAAAAGAGCCTATTTACTAGAACAAATTATTGTCACAAGTTTCTTTTATTTGCCTTTCTGAGAAAAGAATCCATAATAATTGCCAGTATTACGATTACTCCATTAAACACCTGCTGCCAGTAAACATTTACTCCTCCCAATACGATTATATTCGAAATTAATGTTACCAGGGCTGCACCGATAATTGCGCCCGTAATACTACCAACACCTCCGGTTGTAGCTATGCCACCAATAACAGGAGCAGCAATTGAGGGCATAACCCAAGTTGCCCCAATTGAGGTCTGGGCGGATATTGTCCTGAATGCCATCAAACTACCTGCCAAAGCTGCAAGTACGCCAGCTATTGCAAAAGCCAGTATTCTTATCTGGTGTTTATTAATTCCTACCATAATACCAGCCTCTCTGTTATTGCCCATTGCATAAAGTCTTCTGCCAAAAACTGTATGATTGAGCAGAATATATATAATAATAAAAACAACAGCTAAAAAATAAACAGGAATTGGGATTTTAAAAACAGAGCCTGTTCCCAATCTGGTTGCAGCCTCTGGCAGTCCTGTAATTGTACGTCCCTTTGTAATAACAAAATTCAATCCAAGAAATGCAGTCTGGGTTCCTATAGTGAGAACCAAGGGATTTAAATTAAATGTTGATCCCAGAGTACCGTTTATTAAGCCCAAGCCAAAGCCAACTAGCAGACCTACAATCATAGATATTACGAAATTTACATTAAAATCAACAATTAAGACCGAGGTCAAAACAGCAGCAACACCTGCTATGGATCCGATTGATAAATCAATATCACCTAAAAGCAATAAAATTCCCTGGGCAATTGCGACAATTCCAATAAAGGCAAGATCTCTGGACATAATTGTAATATTATAACCAGTGAAAAAATTTCTTGAAACAATTGTTCCTATTATAAAAAGAAAAATAAGCGCAGTAGCAACTCCACTGACAGATCCACCACTTCTGTAAGAAGAACCAATTTTTTTAAAAAAATTATTTCTGTTTGATGTCATTTATTTTCTCCTTATTTCCTTGTAACTTCTTGGTGTTGGTTATTATTTATACCAAGTATTGCACTAAGAATATTCTCGGTCGTTATTTCATCTCCTGATGATTCCAGCATCTTTTCTCCGTTATACATAGATATAATTCTATTGCAACATCTAATCAGCTCTTCCAGTTCTGAAGAAATAAATATTATTCCGGTTCTTAATTCTTCTGCAAGATATTGCATAATTTTATATATTTCTTCTTTTGAGCCGACATCAATACCTCTTGTTGGTTCATCAAAGATAATAATTCTGGGTTTTGATTCCATTACCCTGCCTATCAGAACTTTTTGCTGGTTCCCGCCACTCAGGTTTAAAATCTTGGTGCTCAGTTTATCCACTTTAACATTAAAATTCTTTATCATGTTTTTCGTAATTTTATTTTCCTGTTTAAAACTGATAAGGCCGAGTCTTACTAATTTATTCAGTACTATTATTGTAGAATTTTCCTTTACATCCAGATTGGGAAATATACCTTCAGATTTTCTCTCTTCCGGTAAATAAACAAGACCTTTGCTAACAGAGCTGTCGGGCTGCAATTTTTTCAATTCATTTCCAAACAACCTTACGCTTCCACTCTTTTTCTTCAGAGTTCCAAAAATAGTTTTAGTTATCTCTGTTCTGCCTGAACCGACCAAGCCTGCCAAACCCAATATTTCTCCGGCTTTTAAATCAAATGATATATTTTTAAAATTAACACCATTTAAATTATCAACTTCAAGAATTTTCTCTCCTAATGGTTTTCGAGGGCGATATTCCTGTAACTGATCAATTGTTTTTCCGGTCATTTGCTTGATTATCTGATTTATACTGGTCTTTTTTACTTCCTCGCTACCTACCAGTTGACCGTTTCTTAATACAGTAACATAATCACCAAGCTCAAATACTTCATTTAATTTATGAGAAATAATAACAATAGATTTTCCTTCTTCTCTTAAATCTCTTAATATATTAAATAGTCTGTCAACTTCTGCCTTTGTTATTGATGCTGTTGGTTCATCCAGTATAAGTATTTTAAAATTCTCATTTTTTTGCCCTGGCTATTTGCAGCATCTGCTGGTCAGCGACAGACATATCTTTTGCCAAATCAAAAGGACTTGCACGCATTTTCAACTTTTCTATATAAAACTTTGTTTCCTTTAAAAATAGATTCTTGCTGAAATAATTTATACCTGATTTATTAAACGGCATAAAAAGGTTTTCGATTAACGTCAGGTTCATAAACAGATGTATCTCCTGTGGCACATAAGAGATAAGCTTTGAAATATATTCTCTTTTATTATGCATGGATCTTACATCCTGCTCGTCTAAAATTATCTCGCCCTCATCTACATCGTATAAGCCCATAAGCGACTTAACCAAAGTGCTTTTTCCAGCACCATTCTCGCCAACAATAAATTGTATTTCATTATTTCTTACATTTAAATCAACCTTATTTAAAGCAATAACACCGGGGAATCTCTTTACTAAATTTTTTGCCTCTAAAACATTCATATTTTATACTCTTATAATTTAAAATTATAAATTTTATAAATTAAATTTCTGACCTTGAAATAATATATATCTATCTTAGGAAAAAGCCAATATTTTTTAAAAACAGGTGGACCTTCATAGCCCACCTGTTTTTTTATATATTCTTAAATACATTAATATCCAGGCCATTCTCCAGCTTTAAGCATATCCGGAGTAAGATATCCAATACCTGTATCAAAGTTAAATACCGGTGTTATCCCCAAATTCATCATCAACAGTGAGGTTGTACACCATTCGCCAATGAGGTTTGGCCTTGTGCAGATTGACAAATCAAGAACACCCTGCTTCATTAATTCCTGAAGCTGAGGAACATCGTCAATACCTATATATTTGATCTCTCCAACTTTTCCTGCTTCCTGAAGAGCTAATCCGACACCTACCGGACCAGCTGCATCACAAACTGCAAAAGCATCAAGGTCAGGGTTGGCAGCGATAATCTTTGCAGCTTCTTCCTGTGCTTTGTTTACATCATCATAATCATAAGCTTCTGCAACTACTTCTATTCCGGGATACTGAGCAAAAACTGCCTTTTGTGCATCCCATCTCATTGAATGCGCTGAATTAGTAGGAACACCACCGATAATAGCAACTTTAAATTCTTCTCCCATTAAATCAATTAATTCGTTTGCAACTATTTCACCCATTTCGTAGAAATCGTTTGCTACATAAGGGATAGTTTCTCCTACAGGAGTAGTTGCTACATACATTACAACTGGTATGCCTTGATCCATTGCTTCATACATAATAGCCAAGCTTGCCTCAACATCATTACAGTCTATTGCTATTCCGTCCGGTTTTGATGCAATTGCTTGCTCAAGCAAAGTATTTTGCTGAACAACATCAGCCTGTGCAGGAGCCTGATAATCGATTGTTATCTTTGTTCCAAGGGCAGCTCCTAGCTGGTCGGCAGCTCTTATTGATGCGTCACGAACAATATCAAACCAAGCCTGAACCAAAATAGGAATCATTACAAAACGATATTCATCTTTAAGCTGGCCTTCGCCTACAACTACAACACTTTCACCTTCGGCAGCTGTTGTCTCTGAAGCGGCAGCTGTTGTCTCTGAAGCGGCAGCTGTTGTCTCTGAAGCGGCAGATTTACATCCAGTAAAAGACAAACCTATCAACCCAAGAACAAGAACAAGAACAGCTATTCGCAAAAATATTGATTTCTTCAACTTAACCTCCATTACATTATTTTTCTTACAGGAAATTCATTAATAAAATTTCTCTGTTTCGCGTTACTAGATATTTTTCTGAATTTTTTTACTAACACCTCCTTATTGCTAAAGACATTTGTTTGTTAAATTCAACTCCTTTCTATCCTGTCCTTTAATCTAATATGTTTTGAAAAAATGCATATATAATTGCATTCATAGAAGCTGACCCAGGATCAATATGACCAATAGTTCTCTCCCCCAGACGACTGGAACGTCCTCTTGCAGCAATCATATTCTTTGTGGAATTCATTCCGTTTTCAGCCGCTTTGACAACCAGACCTATTGCCTGATTTAAAGGTATATCATCTGAATGTGCTTTTTTTAAAGCTTCAACCGCCGGATAGATTGTATCATACATTGTTTTTTCCCCAATTTTTTCTCCTCTTTTTCCTATCCCGCTAATAAAACCTGTCCACATATTTACTAAGTCATTATAATCAATTTCATTTTTCCCACTTAAAACTTTTCCCGCCTCATTAAAAGCTGAACCATAAAGAGGCCCCATAGCTGCTCCACCAGAAAATATTATAGCTTTTCCTATATTCATTAACAGATCGCCAATATCTTTTTTATCTTTGTCATAGTTTAGAATAACTTCTTTAACTTTTGCAAAAGCACTACACACGCTATCACCATGATCTGAATCACCTATAGGAGAGTCAAGGTCATTAAAATATTGTCTTTTATCATTCAGCTCATCAACTATAGCCATCATCGCATTTTTAATTTGCTTAAAAGTAATTTTTTCTTCCACTTTTATCTTCCTCTGCTCTAATGCGTTACAAAATGTGATGCATTTACCGGATAATCCATATATTTCTTTATTTCTTCATTAATTTTTGTCAGTGTAATTGAAAAACCACC
>JAAYPU010000413.1 GCA_012519645.1 Clostridiales bacterium
AACATCGTAGAGGTCGTAGAAGATGCAGATGTATCTGTTCAAAAAGAACTAGTAAAGAAATTAAATGATCTATACATTGAGGCAAGTAAAGCATTAGCTACATTAGACGCATCCGTAAAAAAAGCACAAAAAATAGAAGAGATCCAAGAAAAGGCGAGAGCATATAAATTTGAAGTATGTGAAGCCATGCAGGCACTTAGAATACTTTGCGATGCTCTTGAAGAAACAGTTGCGGAAGAATACTGGCCATTCCCAACGTATTGTGATTTATTGTTCAGAGTCTGATTTGTTTATTTAAAAGCTTTCCATCAACGCTCTAACCTTATTAAATGTATATATAGTTTAAAATGGTATCCTTTGTTTTGGCAGAGGATGCCATTTTACTTTAATATGTTATTTTTTAAATTATTATGTCGATTAGTGCTAAATGAGGGTATAATTATCCTGAAAAGAATAAGGAAAAGTATAAAAAAAGAATCTTTGAGACTATTCATTTAAAGGAGAAATATATGGCGCTGCTTAAAGGAAAATTTTTTTATAAAGAAAAATCAGAACAGATCGAAAAAGAATTTAATCTTTTAAAAGAAAACTTGTACTATAGCCAGCATCTCGCACAGATTGGCAGCTGGACCCATGATATTGTAAGGGATGAAATTTTTTTGTCTGATGAAATATATGATATTTTGGATTGTTCTCGTGAAGATTTTGATGGAGAGCTGAAAAAGTATTATTCTTTTATACACCCGGACGATTTGAATGAAGTGAAAGATGCAACTCATGGCGCTTTGACCGGAAAAGAATATGATATAGAATACCGCATTATCACAAAAAAAGGGAAGGTAAAATATGTACATGAAAAAACTAAGGCTCTTTATGATGAAGAACAACAACCTGTAAAGATGACAGGTATATTAACAGATATAACTAATTTTAAATTGGTTGAAAAGAATTTGGAGGAATTAGGTCAAAACTATATACAAGCTCAGCAAATTGCAGGAGTCGGGAGTTGGAAATATAATGTTCTGACGAACCAGCTGTTTTGGTCAGAGGAGCTCTTTAATATTCACGGTATTAAATCTTTCAGTGATTTTGAAAAAGACCTGAATGCTTATCTTAATACCTATGTACATTCAGAGGATAAGGAAAACGTTGAAAACTCCATAAGAAAATGCCTTGAAGGGAAGCCCTATGAAATAGAATACCGTATTTATCAGAATAATGGCATGCTCAGATATCTGTTAGGCAAAGGAAAACCGATATTCAATGATCAGAACCAAATTACAGGTATACTTGGCACAGTTCAGGATATTACAGAAAAAAAGAAATTGCAGGAGAAAATCGATAAAATTCAAAAGAGATTTGAGGTATTGGTTCAAGAAGCCAGCGATGTTTTTGAAATAATCAGTTCGGACGGCACTATCCAGTATATAAGCGAAGCTTCTGAAAGGGTTATCGGATACAAACCTGAAGAGCGTATCGGAAAGAAGATATTTGATTTTTATCAGGGAGAACAGAGGCAAAAAGCAACTGAAATGTTCAACAGAGCATTGAATAATCCTGAAGAAAAAATTCTGGAGGATCTGGTATTTAACAAAAAAAATGGAGGAAGCATTTATTTGTCCGTTTATATGCAAAACTTGATCCATGATCCGGTTATAGAAGGAATTGTCGTCAATATCAGGGATATCTCAAAAAGAGTCAAAATGGAACAAAGATTGGCGTATCTTTCTACCCATGATGAGATGACCGGTTTGCCTAATAATATGTGTTTTATAGAAGAATTGACGCTTCAATGCAATAAAGCAAAGGATTCATATACTAAATTTGCTTTATTCATGCTGGATATTGATGGGCTGAAAAATGTCAATTATAATCTGGGCTACGATTTGGGAAATGAATTGATCATTGAAATAGCAAATAGACTAAAGAGTTATCGGAAAATGGACCTTTTTATCAGCAGATATTTTGAAGATCACTTTGCAATAATCTTAAGAAATGACAAAACTAAAAAGGAATATGAAGCAATTGCAAAAGATATTATAGATATATTAACAAGACCTTATAAAATGAAAAACTACGAAGTTGACATTTCTGTCAACATAGGCATATGTATTTATCCTGAAGGCGGTCGGGATGCAGAAACGCTGCAGAAACATGCAAAGGTAACATTGCTTAGAGCAAAGAAAGAAGGAAAGAATACCTATAAAGTTTATTCTTCCGATTTAGATATACAAAATTTTAAGGATTTTACTTTAAGAAATGATTTGAGATACGCCATAGAAAAGAATCAATTGAGGGTTTACTATCAGCCGATAATAGCCTTGAAAACAAATGAAATATTGGCAGCGGAAGCTTTGATTAGATGGGAACATCCGGATTGGGGATTGGTGCCTTCCGATGAATTTATTGCAATTGCCGAAGAAACAGGCTTGATCATTGATATCGGGAAATGGGTTTTAAGGATTGCTTGTGAGGATTATAAGGAATGGATCAATAATGGTTATCCGGATATAAAGCTGTCTGTTAATTTTTCGGCGATCCAGTTCATGGAAAATGATTTTGTGAAGGGTATAAAGGGAATAATAGATGAATTGCAGTTAAATGGCGATTTTTTGGTCATAGAAATTACTGAAAGTGTTTTGATAAAAAATTCGGATCATGTCATATCAAGCATTAAAAATTTGCAATCCATGGGAATGCAAGTGGCAATTGATGATTTCGGGGCGGGTTTTTCTTCACTGCAATATTTAAGCGATTTTCCTGCAGATATTATAAAACTTGACTGCTCATTTTTAAAAAAAATACCGCATGATGAAAGAAGCATGGCTATTGCCCGCGTTGTTGCTAATTTATCTAAGGAATTAAATATTAAACTTGTAGCAGAAGGAATAGAAAATGAGGGGCAATTGCTTTTTCTCAAAAAGAATAGCTATTATGCAGGACAGGGATTTATATACAGTCCTGCAATACCTAAGGAAGAGTTTGTAAAGATATTGGCTAAAAGAAAATGTAAACCAATAATAGCCCAAGAAACTTTTGATGAGATAAGAGAAGAAAGACGTAAATATTTCAGAGTTAAATTCAGACAATTATTAGAATGCGATTTGACGATATCAGAGATCAAAGGAAAGAAAATCAATGTAGGCAATACAAAAGCGTTGGTTAAGAATATCAGCAGCGGTGGGTTATGCTTTATCGGAAATGTCAGATTTCCTGTTGGAAAAGAAATGCTGCTTCAATTCTCAACAAAATTACTGGGAAACGAGATAAAAGTTATGGGGTATCCGGTCTGGATAAAAAGCACGGAACAGGATTTGCATGAATATGGCGTCGAATTTTTGATTAATGACAGTGACAGAGCCGATTTAACACAGATCATAAATGAGATGGAAATTTTATTAAACAAAAATGTTATTTATTTTGATGGCAGCTTTATTGAGAATTCTGCAGTTGAATACTTTGAAGAAATAATACGAACTAATAAAACAATATAAAATATCCGGAGAGCATCTCTGAATAACTTAATGATGCTTCGCATCGGTGTATCGTGTATCGTTTATCGTGTAGGGGCGAACAGTGTTCGCCTCTTTTCTATGTTCAAATTAAAACCATAAACGTGAGCGTAGCTGCTTGGCGGGTCTCAGGGTCGATGTTCGATGTCCGAAGTTTGGTGTCCTGTGTAAATCTTTGGTATCAGATCGCTGGCGTCAAGATTAGGGTTAAATGTTATATATTTAACAAAATTAATATTGTATTTTTATTTATTATATGCTTTAATGAACATTAAATATAAATCAAACTATCAGGTGTCTATATATTAATGTGCATATTTCAAGCAATTCAATCAAAAAAAAAATAAAAAAAATTTTCAATATAATATGTTAATAATATAACAATATGGGTATAGATAATACAAATAGCTTTTCATCAAATTCATAATTTTATAATAGTTGAAAATACTGACATATGGGTAAAACTATCTATATAGTCGAGGAAAGGAAGTGTAAAAATGAAAGTGACAAATGTTCAGGAATTGACACAAAAAATGGAACAGTTAAGAAAAGCACAAAAAGAATATTCGAAATATACTCAAGAGCAAGTAGATGAAATTTTCAGGCAGGCTGCAATGGCAGCTACCGATGCAAGAATAAGATTAGCTAAAATGGCTGTGGAAGAGACAGGAATGGGAATAGTCGAGGATAAGGTAATTAAAAACCATTTTGCATCAGAGTATATTTACAACCAATATAAAGATGAGAAGACCTGTGGCGTTATTGAAAGAGACCCCGCTTACGGTATCACAAAGGTGGCAGACCCTATCGGCATTATTGCAGCAATAGTACCTACGACTAATCCTACATCGACTGCAATTTTTAAAGCTTTGATCGCATTGAAAACAAGAAACGGGATTATTTTTTCACCGCATCCGAGAGCAAAAAAATGTACTACTGAAGCTGCAAGGATTGTTTTGGAGGCCGCGGAAAAGGCTGGTGCGCCAAAAGGTATCATTGGCTGGATCGATGAACCTTCTGTAGAGCTTTCTAATGCCGTTATGCATAAGGCTGATTTTATATTGGCAACCGGAGGACCGGGTATGGTAAGAGCCGCATATTCATCTGGCAAACCTGCTATTGGTGTTGGCGCAGGAAATACTCCGGCAGTTATTGATGAAACTGCTCATATCAAAATGGCTGTAAATTCTATTCTCTTATCTAAGAGCTTTGATAACGGCGTTATTTGCGCTTCCGAGCAATCAGTTCTTGTGGTGGATGAAATATATGATGCCGTGAAGAAAGAATTCGGTGAACGAGGTGCATATATTCTAAATAAGAAAGAGACTGAGCTGGTAAGAAAAATAATTTTAGTGGATGGAAGCGTCAATCCTAATATTGTAGGTCAATCTGCAGCAAAAATTGCAGAAATTGCAGGTATTCAGGTTCCGCCGGAAACTAAAGTCCTCATTGGTGAAGTTACATCAGTTGAGCTTGAGGAACCATTTTCTCATGAAAAGCTTTCTCCTATTCTCGCACTTTATCGTGTGAAATCTTTTGACGAGGCTTTAGACAAGGCAGTACGTCTTGTAGAACTAGGGGGTCTTGGACATACTTCAGTATTATATACTGATCAGATAAAATCACAACATAGGATCGCACGATTTAGTGAAGCCATGAAAACCGGCAGAACAATCATTAATATGCCTTCTTCCCAAGGTGCTATCGGTGATTTATATAACTTCAAGCTTGCTCCATCCTTGACACTGGGATGCGGAAGCTGGGGAGGCAACTCTGTATCTGAAAACGTTGGTGTGAAGCATTTGATAAATGTTAAGAGCGTTGCTGAGAGGAGAGAAAACATGCTATGGTATCGCATTCCTGACAGAATATATTTTAAATATGGATGCTTGGGCGGAGCATTGGAAGAATTAAAAGATTTAGGCAAGAAGAAGGCATTTATAGTGACTGACAAAGTGCTTTATGATTTAGGCTTTGTCGACCAAATTGTAGATGTACTGGATGCATTAGACATCGACTATAAGGTTTTCTATGATGTAGAACCTGATCCCACCCTTGCAGTTGCAAGGAAAGGTGCGGACGAAATGAGGATATTTGAACCTGACACGATTATTGCTTTAGGCGGCGGTTCGCCGATGGATGCAGCAAAAATTATGTGGGTTATGTATGAACATCCGGATGTGCGTTTTGAAGATCTTGCTATGCGGTTTATGGATATACGAAAACGTGTATATAAGTTTCCTCCGCTCGGTAAAAAAGCGATGATGGTTGCCATACCAACCTCGGCCGGAACCGGATCTGAAGTGACACCATTTTCTGTTATTACTGATGAAAAAACCGGAATAAAATACCCATTAGCTGATTACGAGCTGACGCCGGATATGGCAATAATAGATACTGAGCTGATGATGAATATGCCCAAAAGTTTAACTGCCGCATCCGGTGTGGATGCCCTAACCCATGCCATTGAAGCGATTGTTTCCATACTTGCTTCAGAGTTTACCAATGGGCAGGCATTAGAAGCCATAAGACTCATTTTTAAATATTTGCCGGAAGCTTATAACGAAGGTGCGACTAATATTAAAGCAAGAGAAAAGATGGCGCATGCTTCTGCCATGGCAGGCATGGCATTTGCAAATGCATTTTTAGGAGTCTGCCATTCTATGGCACATCAGCTTGGGGCTATGCATGGTCTTCCCCATGGAATTGCCAATGCATTGCTTATCAATGAGGTTATCAGATTTAACGCTGTAGATAATCCAAGAAAGCAGGCAGCATTTCCGCAATATAAATATCCTAATGCTAAATGGAGATATACTAAAATTGCAGACTATTTAAATTTAGGCGGCAATACTGAGGATGAGAAGATAGAATTGCTTATTCAGGCTATCGACGATTTAAAGAAGAAGATAGGTATTCCGGCTTCAATCAAAGAGTATGGCGTTTCAAGCAATAAATTTTATGCTGCTTTGGATGAGATGAGCGAGCATGCATTTGACGATCAATGTACCGGAGCAAATCCGAGATATCCGCTTATCAGTGAGATCAAACAAATGTATATCAATGCATTCGAAGGAACTAATAACTAAGAACTAAGAACTAAGAACTAATAGTTAAGGTGGGCTTTGCTTAGGCAAAGCCTTCATTTATTGCAACTGAAAACTGATAACTGATCTTAGCTCGCCCTATTTGTGAAGCAAATAGTAGGCGAACTTATGCAAGGAAATCATGAATTTTATTCATAGATTTCTACTGCCAACTGAAAGATAAGGA
>JAAYPU010000414.1 GCA_012519645.1 Clostridiales bacterium
AAATATTTTTCTTTAGCTAGAGAACAGTAAAGTTAGCTTTTATATGATTTTAAAGGTCAAAAAACAGACTTGTCTTGATTCCAACTAGTTGGAATGAGATAAAACCCTATGAAAAACGTTGAAATTTAAATATTTAAAAGTTATAGCCCTTATAGCTCAATATATTTTTTAGATTTTCAAAGGACACTCCCATGATCAGGCAATAGGCAATGATTTCGTCCATGGGATGCCGTGATTTGATAATGGTATATCCGCTTTGGTTCATAAGGTTCTCCATCATTTCTATATTAAATTGGAAGAAATAACTTAAATGAACAAGGAATTTTTTGCGGGGGATAGAGAGATTATTTGGGTCCAAAAAATTATAAAAGCTTTGGTGTGGAAAATTATAACGTTTCAATTTTGTAGCAATATTCAGGTCAGGGTCGGACTCAAATATGAAATCATGGCGTTTATAATTGTCCACGTCTTTAAAGGTATGCAAATATATTTCTTTATTTTTTATTACAAAGTCTGTAAAGCTTAAGGAACGCCTTATAAAGCTGTTAAAATCAAACTGTTTTTTCTCATCGTAATCTCGTTTAACAAGCTTGGAAATGATTTTAGAATTAAAACGGATATGATCTTCGAAGGCCAGTCTTATACTGATGTTTGAAATATTATCGGATATAAAATTTTGGATCATATCTTCTGTCATGTCGATATTATTATGAAAAAACCTTGTTTTTACCTTATTAATACTTATAACATCCAGCAGCTTTTCATGCATATTATAGTCTTCCATATTATCAAAATAGAAGTCTTTCCAATAATCAAAAAATGAAGGATCATCATTTGTCTGTTTGTTAAGAAGATTTATCCAATTCCATACTTTGAAAAAATCAGTTTCATTAAGCCTTCTTTTATCCAATAAATCCATAAAATCACCATCCGATAATAGAATATCATATATTCCAACAAGATGGAATAGAAATAAAGCCTTTAATTTCAGTATTGTTAAAATATTGTTGAGCTTTCATAAAAAAAGTAATAGAATGTAAGTGACATGATTTATTAAAATTCGACACAAGTTTGAATATAAACTCCATACTTTATTAAGTAATATGTTAAGGGGGCATACATATGATAAAAAATTATATGGAAACTGTTGTTGACCATTTGCTGCCGACAGTATTAGCAAGCTATACGGACATTTGCACATGTGAAAGATGCCAGGAAGACATAAAGGCAATTGCGCTTAATGGATTAAAGCCTTTATATGTAGCGACCAACAAGGGCGAGGTATATACAAAGGTGAATGAGTTTGTATTACAATTCAGAGCGGATGCAATCAGTCAGCTTGCAAAAGCAGCAGAAATTGTGGTAAATAATCCAAGTCATGATTAGTATATTTAATAATGTAAAAGCACTGCCTGGGGGCGGTGTTTTTGTTATTTTTTAAAGAATATCGGTTAAAAACTATTCTTTACATCCGATAATATTTAATATAAACTAAATATAAAAAAATAGACATTTTTTGACCCAATTCGGGATGGATATAGTCAAATTTTGCGGACAAAATTTCAGTATATTATTATCCGTGGGTTAAATCTTTTTTCAATGATATTGAATGATATTGATTGAAAATTGAAAAAACATTTTACATCTTTGGGTGACAGACATACCAAGGTTCATATTAAAGTTCATTGATTAGTTCCCGCAATTTTTAGCTATTGATAGCAAACATAAGCAGGACAAAGGAGGAACAAAATGGCAGGTCAGCAAAGAGATCCTATGATAGACATGTATGTATATGAAACCCTTCAATTAATTGAGCAGCTTGAAAAAGTCATCATAGAAAGTGAAAAAAGCAATAGTATGGAGAAGGCGATAAATGAAATATTTCGTGTAATGCATACTATTAAAGGCAATTCAATGATGATGAAATATGAGAATATAGCTAAGATGGCACACGTGACCGAGGATTTATTTGATTATCTAAGAACAAATCAACCCCAGGATGTGAATTATTCGCATATTACGGATGTTGTACTAGAGACCGTTGACTTTTTTAAAGAAGAAGTTAGAAAAATAGAGAACAATGAACCCTCTTCCGAAACCGGAGAAGAGCTCATTAGATTAATTGTTGATTTATTGCAGTCATTAAAATTTATGGATAGGCCAGCCGAGTCGGTTAATGATGATAATAAAAAAGCTTCAAATGAGGAAGCGCCTGTTCAATCAAAGCAAGAAGTAAAAAATAATACATATGGAAACTACTTTTACATAAAAGTAATATTTGAAGAAGAATGCCAGATGGAAAACATCAGGGCTTTCAGCATAGTGCACAATTTGAACGAATTTGGATGTGAAATCTATCATTTTCCAAAAGACCTGGAAGACATGGAAGAAGGGTTAAATATCATCAAATCCCAGGGATTTCAGATGGTATTGAATTGTTGTCAAACTAAAAATGAATTGAAGTATTATTTTGACAGGGTGTCATTTTTAAAGCAATTGGAAATTAATGAAATATCTATAGAAGAATATGAGAAATATCTTGATGAATTTGCATATGATAGACCAAACAGAGCAGAAAAAACGGGTGCTGCCGAAACAGCTAAAAGTGAAGTATCAAAAGAAGCTTCACAAACAGAAGAGAATATAATAAAAGAAGATGACGTAGAACAAGCAAAATCAGAAGCTGATTCGGCTATTGACAACAAAGCAAAACCGGAAAAAGATAAAGCAAAAGAGGCAATTTTAGAACAAAATCAAGTAAAACAGCAAAAATTTATCAATGTAAATGTAGACAAACTGGACATGCTTATGAATCTAGTGGGAGAGCTGGTTGTCTCAGAAGCTATGGTCACACAGAATCCTGAACTTAAAAACCTTAATATTCAAAGCATAGAAAAAGCAGCTGCTCAAATGCGTAAGATTATTAATGAAGTTCAGGATATTGTTATGGAAATACGCATGGTACCTCTTTCTATGACATTTCAGAGGATGAATAGAATAGTAAGAGATATGAGCGTCCAGACACAAAAGGATGTAGAACTGATACTGATCGGTCAGGAGACCGAGGTAGATAAAAATATCATTGAACATATTTCTGACCCTCTAATGCATCTTATTCGTAATGCAATTGATCATGGTATCGAGTCGCCTGAAGAAAGAAAAGCAAAAGGAAAACCGGAAAAAGGAACAGTAGTATTGGAAGCAAAAAATGCCGGCGGCGACGTATGGATCATTGTCAGGGACAATGGAAGAGGCTTGGATAAAGAAGCTATCCTTGCCAAAGCCGAAGAACGCGGGATCCTCAAAAAGCCTAAGGAAGAATATAATGACAAAGAAGCATTCAGCTTGATATTTGAAGCAGGATTCTCTACAAAGGATCAGGTGACCAGTTTTTCAGGCCGCGGAGTCGGAATGGATGTAGTTCAGAAAGAAATCGAAAAAATCGGCGGTATTATCATAATAGAAAGTGAAAAGGGAAAAGGATCAAATATTATTCTTAGAATCCCTCTGACATTGGCAATAGTAAATGGTATGGTTATGAACGTAGGGGAAAATAGATTTACCTTACCGATCACATCTATACGAGAGTCCTTCAAAGCTAAGAAAAAAGATATAGTCGTAGATACCGACGGAAATGAAATGATATTAGTTCGCGGGGAATGCTATTCTATTGTCCGCATACATGAGAAATATAATCTTGAAACAGAAGTTACCGATTTGGAAGAAGGCATTATGGTTATGCTGGAAAATGATGATCATAAAGTATGTTTATTTGTAGATCAGCTTATCGGAGAGCATCAGGTTGTTGTAAAAAGTTTCTCTAAATTTATTAAAAAGATTCAAGGTATTTCAGGATGTGCACATCTCGGTGATGGAGGCATCTGTCTCATACTGGATCCATCAGGGTTAACCGTATAAGTATTTAAGTAAATTCTGGAGGCTGAGAAAGGAGAAACTATGAAAACGCAAAAAAATACAGAAAAGAACTCTTCTAATAATAAAGATTTAAACATACAGGATGAAATAATCCAAAAAAATCTTACTTTTAAAATTGCAGATG
>JAAYPU010000415.1 GCA_012519645.1 Clostridiales bacterium
AGTTTCTTATTTTTTATTTTTTGTTACTCTATATTCGGCAAGCATTCCAAGCCTATTCTCAGCATTTTATCGGTATATTCAACATCCTCGAGCTCACCTGCATTATATGCCTCATAGGCACTTAAATCAAAATGTCCATGCCCGCTTAGACAGAACAGAATAGTCTTGTCTTCACCTGTCTCTTTGCATCTTAATGCTTCGTCGATAGCTGTCCTAATAGCATGTGCAGATTCCGGAGCAGGTAAAATCGACTCTGCATGCGCAAAGATTTTTGCTGCTTCAAACACCTCAGTTTGGTGCACAGCTCTTGCTTCAATTAAACCATCATTCAACAATTGGCTTACAATAGGTGAATCTCCATGATATCTTAATCCGCCTGCATGTATTCCGGGCGGCACAAAATCATGCCCAAGAGTATACATCATAGTAATCGGTGCTATCTTTGCCGTGTCGCCATAGTCATATGCAAATTTCCCTTTTGTCAGAGTAGGACACGCTGCAGGCTCTACTGCAATGATTTGAATATCTTTTCCGACCACGATCTTATCCCTTACATAAGGCATTGCAATTCCTGAGAAATTACTTCCGCCTCCGCAGCATCCGATAACCATATCCGGGTATTCATCTATTTTGCTGAATTGTATCATTGCCTCCTGACCTATAATGGTCTGATGCAGGCATACATGATTCAATACACTTCCCAAAGCATAATTGGTATCGTCATGTGTTGCCGCATCTTCCACAGCCTCACTTATTGCGATTCCTAAGCTTCCCATTTAATTTGGATTTTTCTCAAGAATTGCCCTTCCTGAATTTGTAAAACGGCTGGGACTGGGAATAACTTTTGCACCATAGGTTTGCATTAAGGATTTCCTGTAAGGTTTTTGCTCAAAGCTTATTTTAACCATATATACAGTACATTCAAGTCCAAACATTCGTGCGGCAATGCTTAATGCAGAACCCCATTGTCCTGCTCCTGTCTCAGTAGATAAACGTTTTATCCCTGCTTTTTTGTTGTAATATGCCTGCGGTATAGCCGTATTGAGCTTATGGCTTCCCGAAGGGGTTACTCCTTCATACTTATAATAAATCTTTGCCGGAGTATCCAGGGCTTTTTCCAGCCCGTAAGCTCTGCATAAAGGTGATGGCCTGAAAGATTTGTACATTTCCTGAACCTCTTCCGGTATATCGATATATCTCTCTTGAGATACTTCTTGGATTATAAGGTCCATAGGAAATATGGCAGAAAGATCTTCCGGCCCTAAAGGTTTTCCTGTCTGCGGATTTAATGCCGGCTTTAACTTATTCGGCATATCCGCTTGAATGTTGTACCATTGCTTAGGAAGCTCACTTTCTTCCAGATAAATTTTGTAAGGTACTTTTTTCATCAATATCCCTCCTTTAATAATAGTGATTAGCGATTAGTGATTAGTGGTTAGTGTTAACTGAAAACTAAGAACTAAGAGTTACTGTAGAAATTTTGCTCGTGCAAAATTTCTCGTTTAAATTGGATGACTGATGATAGATGAAATCTTTTGGGAGCAAATTGAAAAGCCCTCTACGCTTACATATAAGCATAGAGGGCAAATAACCGCGGTACCACCTCAATTAGGCATTAAGCCTATCTCATTTCAGATACAAGACTTTCATCTGATATCCTATCTCTGTAACGGGAGATTCCCGGGTCCCCTACTTGCCGGCCAACCTAATTATCCAATAAAATGCCGGCGAAATTCAGTTCCCGCTCGAAAGTCCATTCAGTATATACATCCATACCGATTTCCCACCATCATCGGTTCTCTTTAATATCAGTAAATATACTTACTACTCTTTCTCATCGCTTTTTGATTTAATAATACTATAATAATTAGTATTTTACTTGTCAAGAATATTTTTCCATATTTTATATTTAAGGAGATTTCAGAATAAATAATAACTCTTCCTTGACTCTTAATTCTTAATTCATAATTTGAAGAAATTTCAATTATGAAATTTCTTCATTCATTCTTCTCTCCTAATCTCTTTAAGATCAACCGATAACCATCCGCGCCATAAACCAGACATTTATTGACCCGGCTGATAGTAGCAGTACTTGCATGAGTTAACTCTTCAATTTCATTATATGTTTTATTCTCTTCTAAGAGTTTTGCTACCTGCCATCTTTGCGACAAGGATTGCAGCTCTTTAATTGTACATATATCTTCGAAAAAACGATAACACTCCTCAATACTCTGCAATTGCAGGATAGCCTCAAACAGTTCATCAGTAAACTTATTTTTTAGCTTTGATTCATAACTCATGGCGCACCTCTTTACCACTTTAAAGTTTTAATGTAAATATTATAATCGCTATTTTTTCCACTGTCAAACTGCACTAACTAAGAACTAAAAACTAAGAACTAAGAACTAAGAGTTTAGGAGGATTTTGTGTTTATGTAAACACAAAATCTACATTAACTTTCATCTTTCATCTTTCATCTCTCATGTGTCATCAAGCAGGATGCAGAAATTTGCATAAGCAAATTTCTGCATTCACTAACCACTAATCACTAATTGGTATGTTCCATGACATCGTGGAGTATTTTCTTCCATG
>JAAYPU010000416.1 GCA_012519645.1 Clostridiales bacterium
AGGCTGTGAGTATGAAATTTTCTCATGTTTATCACTCCTGATTAAAAACAAAAATTTTATTCAGTACAAAAGATAGAATGGCCAATGGACATATGAGTATTGCACCCGCTATATACATACTCACACTATATAATGCAAAAACTTTCAACGAACCCACATATGCTAAATATACAATTACATACACCATAAAAAATTTTAATATTAATAAATTCTTATTGTTTTTGAAAACTATTGTGCCGGTTGTTTTAAAATTAAAAGCAATGCTTATAATTATAGCAAACGCTGATGCTACAGAATAATGTAACCCTAAGAAAATAAACAATACAAATACGGAATACCCAAATATCGTATTTATTATCCCTACAAATATAAAACGCATAAATTGATTACCTTTAATTATTGTCATTAAAAAGTCAACTTTTTTCTCCAACTTATTCAGAATTCCTTTCTACTTCTACTTTAAGCACGTATACCGCGCAACCGATGTTTCGGATAAAAGGGATATTTTCAACTAACGGTTCTATGAAATTCAAACACCTGGCCAGCCAGTTCGGACAAAAGAATGGTACCAATCCACAATAAAATGCATGCGTTTTTTTACCACCAGCGGTTGCAAACCATTTATCTAAAGTAGGCGGCAAATAAGATTTTTCTTCATGTTCAATATGGTAACTTGATAATTTCTCAATTACTTTAAGACCAGGATTGTATCCATTCGGTTCTATTACAACCAGCTCATCGGCAATACTCATTACCGAATGTATAGCTTTAGGCGCATCATTCAGATGGTGCAAAACTCCTCTTACAATAGCAATATCAAAATGGTCATTAATATCATTAAGATTGTATATGTTACCAACTCTAAATTCTATATCAGTAAAATTCTTTGTTGTTTCCCTGGCTAGATCTACTGCTGCTTCTGCTGCATCAACCCCTAAAATATATTTCGGGTTACCTGCCATTAATTCCATTGTGTAATTACCATCTCCACAACCTACATCTATAACCCGCTTACCTGCAAGCTCCACAATGGAAAAAACCGCATCGGTCAGTCTCTTGTTTGCTAATCTGCAGGATAATCTATCTGAAGCAGAGTACAAATATCCTTCATTCGTCATAACATCCTGGTTAAATTTAATGATATTTTTCTCTTCTGGCACAATGAACCCCCTCACAGTTTATTTTTTAAACCCAATGCCTGCCAGATTCCCTGCCGGCATTATTATAGGTACTCGTCCAATACCCATAGCATCAATAAGTATTAGAAGCTTCTTTTTCACTGTAAGAGGCATAGGCATCAATTTAATCCAATAACGTAAAGGATACTTATTATAAACAACCCGGATTTCAACATCAACAAATCCACTCTCATGCAATAACAATTGCATACTGTCCCTTGAGAATAGTTGCAGATGTTCGATATCAAATATTGGCGATTTAAGACCCAACATTTTTGCTGATACTGATCTGTGATTATGAAAGACAAAAAAAACTGCACCCTCTTTTTTTAGTATCCTGTGAATATCTTTAACAAATGTTAATGGTTCAGGAAGGTGTTCGATTGTCTGGAAGCAGGTAACCAGACTAAACGATTCAGAGTTAAAATCAGCTGCTTGAAAAGGTTTCTCTAAAATAAGGGGGCGAATATTATCTTTTGCTGCTTTTGCAGGTGCAAGTGAAGGCTCAATTCCCTGTATCTTAGTAAAACCTAATCGTAAAAGTTCTTCTAAGAATGCACCATTGCCTGTTCCAATATCCAGAGCTCCTTGCAAGTTCGGAATTCGTGGGATTATAAACCGCATAAAATCAGCATATGTTCTTGCGGCAAAATAGGCTTCTTCAGCACTATCAAATTCTGCTTTTTCATAAGCATTAATAAGCCACTCCTGGGATGGAACATAAGATGCGTAGATTACATCACACCTTGAACAAAGGTTCAACCTATAATGCATGTACTCAGGAAATTTTCGTGATGCGAATGCAAATTCAGTAAAATTCGATTCTTTATAGTCTTCAACAGCAAAAACCGTTGCCATACTCGCTGAATCACATAGAGGACAAACACGATTTTTCATCTTCACCTAGTTAAACCACTCCCGCCCAATATAAGCATCCCTTAATTCTCCATTTACAATAAAATTTCGCCTTATAAAATGAGGCCTTTGCTTTACCTCTTCCAGTATTTTTGCAATATACTCCCCAACAAGCCCAATCGCTAACAGATTTATAGAACCAAAGAAAAGAATAATTAACATTATTGTGGTGATACCTTTAGGAGCTAAAGTGGGCCAAAGAAATTTACTTAATATCTGTACAATACCTAATAGTACCGATAACACAAACATTAACATTCCTATAAAACTTAGAATATTTAATGGTGTATTGGTAAATGACAAAATGCCTTTCTTTGCCCATCCAATATTTTTAATTAAATTATTGGTGGACTCACCAAACATCCTTTCCGGCCTTATATAATCGACACCAATTTGTTTAAAACCGGCAAATGCTCTTACCCCCCGTAAAAATAGATCTCTTTCCGGAAAACTAAGCATACGTTGCATAACCCGCTTATCTATTAGAGAAAAATCCCCCGCATCACGCGGTACAGCTATATATGAAAAATAATCAAATACCCTATAAAAAAGCTTATAAGCCAATTGCATTCCTAAAGGTGCTTCTCGTTTAATTCGACGTCCAAAGACAACATCATAGCCCTCTATCCATAGGTCATAAAATTCCGTAATTAACTCAGGAGGATCCTGTAAATCGCCATCCAGTAAAACGCAAGCATCTTTTGTAGCAATCTCCATGCCACTCTTAAAGGCAGCCTGAGAACCAAAGTTACGGGAATGAGATATCCCAATTACATGTGGATCTGCCTTTGAAAGTTGTAAAATAATATTCTCACTATCATCAGGGCTATTATCATTAACAAAAATAATTTCATAATCAATACCTAGTTTCAGAAATGTATCAGTAAGCCTTTTATACATTATTGGAATTGCTTGTCCATCCTTATAACATGCAATAATAGCACTGATACTCCTACTTGTTGTTGAAATATTTTTCTTAGAAGATTTCAGGTATTGCTCCTTATTTTCCAGGTTCTCAAACCACTCCACAGTCAAACGGATTCCTGTAGATAATTCAGTTTTTGCATGCCAACCTAATATTTCCTTCGTTTTGCTGGTATCCGCAAACCATTCCTCGACATCCCAAGAACGTTGGGGCATATTAAAAGTTGGTTGCTTATCAATATGAAAAATTCTTCTCGACAATTCTGCTACTTCTCTAATAGA
>JAAYPU010000417.1 GCA_012519645.1 Clostridiales bacterium
TATTGTCACAAAACTGCTGGGCCGATAACCCCCTCCGTCAAAAACAACAGAGCCATCGAACATATCGACGTTCGATGGCTCTATTTTGCGCATAAATAGAAAAAAACTGGCCTGCTAGGAATCGAACGGGACAACATAAAGGCTTGCAAAATCAATAACTTACAGATTTTAGAGAAATCCAGTGGCACAGAATCCGGCACAGTTTCGACTGATTCGACGGAAGAATCAAATAAACCGACAGTAGAATTTATATTGTCCCTTGTCAAAAAGCTGACACCTGCCCAGCGAGAGGAATTGCTGAGGCGGCTGGAAACTTGAGTGTTTTATTAATCGGTTTACCACGATACGCAAAGCAGTGGTGGGAGTTAGGATGTCTTAATTTGTAGACATGATGTAAGTGGCTATGACAAATAGAGATAACATTCGAGTATGATCTGTTATTACGTGGATTTACCGACCGCTGAGGGGAAATTGACGGGGGTATCGGCCCCGAATGAATCTCCACTTATATCTGGTTGGGGTACGCTTGTCGGGCAAATTTTTTGAAATTGCCCATTGTTGGCCAAAATAAATCCACTTCCTTGACTCATTAAAGAGAACATGATAGTCTGATTTCATGCCACAGTGCAGGGTTGGAGTTAAAGGGTTTGTTTCAATAATTTCTATGGGGACGGAGTAGCTATGATGTCTCCGAAACAGTTTTGTTTGTGCATCACACTGGTAATCGTTTTTAGCTTTTTGGGCGGTGTTATTTCTCATCAATTCCTTTCTGGAACCCCAGCATTGGCCCAGAAAGATTCTGAAAACTATCTGAGTGTTAGGCAAGTAAAGGCCTATGAGTTTATTCTCATAAAATCGCCCCCTTGGCGAAAGGATGAATATAACCAGCCCCGTGCGGTACTTTCTACCGATCCATTGGGAAATCCTTTTTTAAGTCTTTATGACAAAAACGGCAACGTCCGGCTGGACCTTTCTATTGTGACAATTCCCCGTAAACTACGTGCTCAAATGAAAACAAAAGCCGAGGATATGCCCATGATACAATTGAAAGATGGGCAGGGAAAAACCATTCTGATGATTCCTGACAACGTTGAATAAAAGGGTTTATATCATCACCATTCTATCGTATTTATTTGCCTACTTGGAGGAATTCATAAATGTTTGGTTTCTTGAGTAAAGAAAAAAAACTTTTGGCTGCTATAGAAAATGGAGATGCGGCCAAAGCTATTTATCTAATATCGACGGGTGCAAGTGTAAATGCGAGAGCAGAGAATGACGGATTTACGGCATTGATGTTAGCAGCTAATGAGTGTCGTTATGAAGGAAGGGGTATGTTAGAAGTGTTTGAAAAGCTCTTGCAACGTGGTGCTGAAGTGGATGCTCGTAGTAACGAAGGACATACCGCTTTGATGCTTGCTAAGGGAAGAGGCCTGGTTGCTATATCATTGATAAAAGCGGGAGCAGATATTTATGCGACAATGAATGACGGCTGCAGAGGATTACGAGGCATGGCAGCATTCGGTTCAATGTTAGGTGACTCTTTTGAAGGAACTTATAAGGTTCTTAGGCTAACGATGGATGCTATTTGTGAAGGAATTTGTTTATCAAAAGTGATGGATGTTGCACAGTTAATTCTTGAAAACCATTATAGTTCCATTCAATTTAGTCATAACGGATATGACAAAGTCTTTTCTGCGATCCTTACTGCACTTAAAAAGGGAGCAAATGTTAATGAAGCAGTTGTGATTGCTTCATGTGATATTTCATCTCAAGCTATCCTAGAAAAAGATATGACTGTATCCAGTGTGATCAATATGATTCTGAATCATGATAAAATATTCTCTGATGATGAAGACAGATATCTTGATGATGAAGATAGAGATTCACTTCGCAATTTATGTTCAAAAGATGAACATAAATATAAAACTGAACGATATCTCGTTCAATTAGACATGCAAAGAATCCGCGAAAAATTGTCAAAAGAAAGAAATTGCCCTTGCACAATTGTCGAAACTCAAGAGGTTTTAGAATCGTGGGGATTCTTAAAACATAATGATTATTGGATATGCAATTTTGATTCGTTAGGAAAAGCCAATGAAATAATAGATCGAGAATATAATAATCTTGAAAGTAAAGGATATGACATTAAGAGTTTTAAGATATTGACAGATACAAATATTCAAAAAATAGGCTTCCATGAGTAATTTAAATTCAAATTAGGTGGATGGCTGATTCCCGTTGGCCCGCAATTATCGGAAGGACATGTAAATGAGCGGAAAACGCCGAAACACTACCCCTAAAGCAAATGATACTTCGCTAGATGCTGTCATCGCAACTTGGAATTTGTGCCTAGGACCGGAGTTTGACTGTCTCCCCCAAGAGTTACGAAATAATCGGGATTGGCTTATCAAATGTTGTAATCAAAGATGGGGAGCTTCACAGGAATTGTTGCAAGCCGGATACACAATAAAAAACACTCCAAGCGAGTATCCTTCAGAAGTTCTTGTTTCATTTTTCAATTTTGAATGCCGTTGGGTTATTCTTATCGAAGTCTTGGCAAAAGCATGTGAAGCAATGAAAATTGATTCAACACCTTTATTTTCATATCGAGACGAAGCGGCGAA
>JAAYPU010000418.1 GCA_012519645.1 Clostridiales bacterium
CATCAGGAATTATTTTTTTAAATCCAAAAAACCCAAAGAATCCAAAGAAGCCATAAAACCCTGAATTGTCGGTAAAAAATCCTAATAGCCCCAATAATCCTAAAAAGCCCAATAAAAATATCCAATTCTTATTCATATTATTCCCTCCATAATGTTATATATTTATAACTTTATGTTATAAATATATAACATTCCAAAAAAAGTGTCAACACAAAATTCTATAAAAATTTTTTCAATTGTTGTTTAAATACAAAAAAACAATTAATATAGTTATGGGGATTATTCTGATATATAGTTCAATTTTAACTTTCTAATTTTCTTGATAAATATATGGATATGATTGAAGGGCTCAGAAATGAAAGATAATACAAACAGCTTGGGATCTGATATTGATTTACATGAATCAAGTAATATGAATTTTTGGAAAAAAGGCCTTAAGGACGGGATACCAATTGGGTTGGGTTATATTGCTGTTTCCTTTACTTTTGGAATAATGGCAAAAAATGCAGGACTTACTGCCTTGCAGGCTACTGTTATGTCCTTTACCAATCTTACGTCGGCAGGACAATTTGCCTCGCTGGGTTTAATCAAGGCCTCAGCCGGTTTGCTTGAAATGGCAGTTACCCAACTAATCATTAATCTCAGATATTGTCTCATGTCCTGTTCCCTTTCCCAAAAAATAAATAAAAACACTGCATTTGTGCACCGACTTATAGTTGCAGCAGGTATTACGGATGAAATATTCGGCGTTTCGGTATGCTCAAAAGGAAAATTAAATCCTTTTTATACATATGGTTTAATGTCCGTTGCTGTACCCGGCTGGGCATTTGGAACCTTTCTGGGTGTGGTTTCAGGCAATATTCTTCCAACAAGATTACTAAGCGCATTAAGCATAGCTCTTTATAGTATGTTCATTGCAGTAATAATTCCGCCTGCAAGGGGAAATAAAATTATCGCAGGTATAATTATAATTTCAATGCTTTTAAGCCTGCTGTTCACTATCCTGCCCTTATTTAATCATATATCCTCCGGTTTTCGCATCATTATCCTTACGATATTGATTGCAGGAATAGCGGCAATACTTTTTCCGATAAAGGAGGATAGCAATGAATTATAATGTATATTTATATATCATCGTTATGGCAGCCGTAACTTATGCTATCAGGGTAATACCTATCGCTTTGATACAAAAAGATATAAAAAATACTACTATCCGTTCCTTTTTATATTATGTGCCTTACGTTACGCTGGCAGTGATGACCTTTCCGGCAATTCTTACCGCGACTTCAAGCACATGGTCTGCATTATGCGGCCTTATTGCTGCAATCGTCCTAGCTTATTACAGGTTCAGTTTGTTCAAAATTTCCTTGTCGGCATGCTTTGTAGTCTTCCTTATAGAGCTTTTTATATATTAAAGCCATGCAAACTTCTGTTTTGCATGTTCTATATTTTTGACTGCATATTTTAAAAATAGTATAATTTTTATGATCAAACATACAAAGGAGAGATAGAATATATGTTAAATAAAAAGGAAACAGCATTACTGGTAATTGATATGCAATACGGAGGCGGCGCTCCAGACGGTTCTCTGGTAAAAATGCTGAACGTTGATGTCACTAAACAAGAGGATATAGTAACTCCAATGATAAAGTTAAAGGACTACTTTAATGAGAATGGGATGTTGGTTGTAAATATTAAAACCGAATATGAAGAAGACTTTAGTGACTGGGAGATGCTGGCTGAAAGATTTGAAGTAAAAAAGTACAAGCACTTTGTTAAAGGCTCACCTGACGCAGAAATTATTCCCCCTCTGGCTCCCCGGGAAGGTGAAGAACTGGTAATCAAAAATAGATGGAATGGTTTTTTCAACACTAATCTGGATGAGTTACTTAAAAGCAAGAACATTAAGAATCTGATAATTGTGGGAGCTGCAACAGATGTTTGTGTATTGGAAACCTGCAGTTATGCTTTTTCTTTAAATTATAACTGTATCGTACCAATTGAGACTACTGCATCTTTTAATGCCGAAAGAAAGCAAATGGGACTTGAAATGCTTAAATTCGGGCGTGCACAGGTTGTCAATGTAGATGAAGTATATAAGATGTTTGAATAGGATCTGACCATATAAAAACCAGGGCTGATTGATTATTTGCCCTGGTTTTACTTATTTATGATAGGGTTCATTTTTGATGATTTTAAAGCCTCTGTAAATTTGCTCCAGTAATATCAGCCTCATCAGCTGATGGGGAAAGGTCATTGGTGAAAATGAAAGTCTGAAATCCGCTCTCTTAATTACTTCTTCCCCTAAGCCTAAAGAACCGCCGATAATAAAAGCCAGATTGCTTTTTCCTTGCACTCCTAAGGCTTCAATTTTTTCAGCCAATTCTTCGGATGATAATGTTTTCCCGTTAATTTCAAGGGCAAAAACATACATATCGTCTTTTATATTTTTTAAAATGCTTTCACCTTCGATAATTTTAAGGTTTTCTCTTTCTGCATCTGATAGATTTTCAGGAGCTTTTTCTTCCTTCGTTTCAATAATCGACATGTTACAATAATTACTTAACCTCTTAAAATATTCTTTAACACCTTCCGACAAATATTTCTCTTTGATTTTCCCGACGCATACGATTGTTATTTTCATATTCATTTCCCCATCATATTTTATTTAATAAAAGAGTGGGATATCCCTCTCGTGGATATCCCGCTTTAAATCATTTATTGCACATCTGTAGTTTCCTTAAGTGTTACCTGCAAAGTCATTTTATTTTTATCTCTTACTACCTCTATCTCTATTGTATCTCCCGGGCGATATTGATACAGCTTGCTGACCAGCTGCGACATGTTTGCAATATCTTTATTTTCTATCCTTATAATAATATCTTCTTCCTTCAATCCTGCCTTGGCAGCCGCAGAATCCGTAAAGATTTGATATATATACACACCTTGGTTGACTCCTAAATCTTCATTAAAGCTCTGCAAGTATTGTTCTACATTCACTGCTTTAATACCCAAAACAGCTTTCTTGAATTCTCCTTTTTCGATATACTGCTGTACTATCGGCTGGGCAATATTTATCGGAATAGCAAATCCCAAGCCTTCTCCGGATTGAATTTTTGCAGTATTGATCCCTATTACCTGACCATATTGATTGCACAATGGACCGCCGCTGTTTCCGGGATTAATGGATGCATCCGTCTGAATAAGCCCTTCTATACTTTCATAATTGCTGATAGGAATGGTTCTGTTCAGTCCGCTTATTATCCCTTGTGTAACGGTTCTTTCAAATTGAAAACCTAAAGGATTTCCTATGGCAACGGCATATTCTCCTACTCGCAATTCATCCGAATTACCAAGTTCCGCCGGAGTTAAATTCTGTGCATCAACTTTTACAATAGCTAAATCGATAATTGCATCATTCCACAGTAGTTTTCCTTCAAGCTCTCTGCCGTCATTCAATAATACTTTCAGTGCCTGCATATTTCCATTGTTCACTACATGGGAATTGGTAAGTATATATCCGTTTTTATCAACAATGACTCCTGTTCCGACGCCTTCACTTGTTTGTCTTCCAAAGAAGCTGTTATATACAACCTGAGTAGAAATTCCCACAACGGAGGGCAGTACTTTCTCAGCAACGGCAGCTGCTGCATCTAGGGGGACATCCTTTGTATAAATCTCTACTTTGCTGGGGCTATCTCCAATGTCAGTGTAAGGAAGAAATTGCGGAATAGCAAAGAAAGCAATGGCTCCACCTGCTAAGCCTGAAATTAAAGAAATAATAATGACAGCTATTATTGAGAGTCTGACTGTTTTTTTATTCTTTTTCTTTGAAACAAACTGCTGATACAGCTCTTCTGTTCTTTCTTTATCCAATAAATGCCTGATGGCTTCCTGATCATTATCTTGATAGTTATCCATAAAAACACCTCTCCTTTTTCCTTACATTATATATTGCACTCATTGTTTCTCTCAAAGCAGTGTATACATGTATATCTTCTCCAATATAATATTTCTCTTCCTCTAAAATATTCTTAATAGTTTGATATGCCATTTCAGGGAAATTGTTTTCATGACTCAAATGTGCAAGTAAAACCTGTCGCTCTTTGCTATTATTTTTCTGAAGTATATCAATAAGAGTTTTTCCGGCATCAATATTGGATAAATGCCCTTGGCTCCCCAATATACGCTGTTTCAGATACCATGGATAGCGTCCCATTTTTAGCATTTCTATATCATGGTTCGCTTCAAGTATAAGGAAGTCCGCGTCAACAATTTCTTCTAAAACTTCAGATGTCATACTCCCAATATCCGTTGCAGTACTTATCTGTAAATTCTCCTTATAAAAAGAAAACCCAACCGGTGCTGCTGCGTCATGAGGAATAGCATAAGGCTTAATACGAATATCATGCAAATCAAAGCTTTCTCCTGTCGAAAAAGTCTTAATATTATGTTCCTTGATTTCACCTAACTGACATAGCATCTTTTCCCAGGTTTTATTATTGGCATATATAGGAATATCATGTTTTCTGGAAAGAATGCCTGCTCCTTTTATATGATCCGTATGCTCATGTGTAATCAGGATAGCAGTGATCTCACCAGGTGATACTCCTAAAGTATTCAAGCTTTCTGTTATTCTTTTCGCCGATATCCCTGCATCTAAAAGAATTTTTGTGTCTTTAGATGCAATTAGATAGCAGTTGCCGCTGCTGCCGCTGGCAATTGAACAAATCAACAAATCCATATCTATTCTCCATCTTTGATAGCCCTATTATATTATAAATCTTTAATTAAGACAATTTTGTGACAGCTTTTTGACACTATAAAAGCAGCCGCTCAATCATTCCTTATATGCATTGATGCATTTTTTCTCGCCATTATATGATATACACCAAGCCGGGAACGCTGTGTCCGAAGTTGTATCTTCCATATCAAACAAAAACATGTCCGGGACCCAATATACCAGCTGAATATCCGTAATGTTTATTGGGGTTTGGCTCGAATCTATCAGCCCGGCAAACTTAAATAATGCTGTCGTTGCAGCAATGATTTCTTTTTTATTTGTTCCGCTTTTTGTGGGCGTCAAAAGCAACGGTTCTATATCAGTGATCCGGCCGTTTTCTATAACGCACGTGATGAAACTGCTTTCCAGCGGAATATCATTGTAGTAGTTTTTAAAAGTAACAATATATCCGTTTTCTTGGTCAATAAAGGTTTCAAGTCTGGCATGCTCATTAAAAAGTCCGCTTTCTATAAGAAAATCCTTCAAACGCTGGACAATCTCTTCCTGGCTCATGTTTCCCGCAAAGCTTACAGCCGCATTTTCTATCAATTGCTGAATCTTTTCAGGAGGATAATTATCATATCTGACATTGAGAACAGGCATTGATTTAGTTCTTTCAGGAATGGATGAATAAACGTAAATATTCCTGCTTGCCAAAAAGCTTCTGATATCATTTTCTTCATCTAAATTTACATATTGCATATTATTCTTTACTATAAATAAACTGGCACCTAAAATAATATTCGTTATTATCAGTGCCGCAATCAATATCGTTTTTGCTTTAGTCCAATCCATACTATCCCCTACCTTATAGGCTTGCTACCCAGAGATTCTCCCGTTTGTGCATTGAATAAAAAGACATATTTATCTGTCATAAAGATCCATGCGGGTATCAATTGTATCTCTTCGTCTGGTTTTTTTCTATCAAGTGAAAAATATCCGACATCCACCATATTTATCATGGATACGATCCTATTGAATACTTCTTCTTTATTATTCCCAAAATTATATCCGTTTTCTTGAACATATTTTTCTTTTATATATTCATAATTATTAGTCAGTATATTTTTTGCTGATAAAATGTTCCGAGTGCTATCACCGCTGTCATTGCTGAAATACTGAAGAGTATCCTTTTGGTTCAATAAATATCTTTTATAATATGTGATTTGATTTCCTACAACCTTTATCTCAATGGCTTCTCCTTCCTGGTAGTAAACAGGATACCCGTTGATCCTGTACCCAAAGGTAAATTTATAGCCTTTTCTGTTAGCTTCCTCGATATTTACAGATTCTTTTAAATAAGGATATATATTTGTTCCGTTTAAAGTTTTCCAGCTTCCATGCTGTGTAACAAATGATACTGCTATTTCAAGGGCATCTGTATAATTTACTGCCGTATATCTGTCGGTATTCAATACTTCCTTATATTCTATAAATCCTTTTCTGTCTATCAGCAGCATTTTTTGGCCGTAGCCATACATGTAAATGACCGTTCCGTTTGTTTCCTCAATTTTTCTTATAAAATCAAAATTATCACCAAAAAATCTTTCTGCGAGAACTTTGATTTTTTCTTGCTCAAAAACTTGTATTTCCTGATCTCCCGATATTTTTTGAATGTTGTTTTTTAATACCGTAGGAATCAAAATGTCATTCTGAGCTCCAAACAAAGCAGTAATAGTATCATATATATCAAAATCTCTTTTTTCTAATTCATCTAACTCATTTAGTATTTCATTGTTTTGCTTTTTTTCCGAAACGATCATAAAATACTTATCTTTTTTCTTATCATATATAAAGAAGCTGTCCGGGCTTACTTCAGAATATGCTGCAGCAGAATAGTTTCCGATTACTTCATCTGCTATAGTATTATTAATACCCATTACTTCTCTCATGGCTGCATATGGGATATTATTTCCCAGGTCAAATTTAACGGACCTGCCTTTCAAAATCTCATCCCAATTTCCTTTGGATATTTCCTTAACGAATATTTCACCATCAAAAGCGCTTCTATATGCATCAATAAAACTATACCATACATTATCAAATCCTGAATATAAAACGGTATATTTGTTCCCTCCAAAGTTTACTCGAAGACGAAAAGGCTCTAAAAAGTCCTTACCTTTAATGCCTTCTTCTTTCTCCTCGACGTTTGTAATATTGAAATTAAAATAGTTTTTCTTTTCCGACCTTGCATTCCACAAAAAATATAATAGTAGTATCGTTGTAAATACCAATACTACTATGGATATTGTCTTTATCTTTTCCTTACGGATAATTATTTGCATTTTCCCCGCCTCTAATTTCCAAATATACTTTTTATAAAGTTTTGTATTGTTTGCAGCTTATTTGAAGGCTTTTCGTTAAAATTGTCATAACTTATAACTTCTTTGGGTTGCTCGCTTTTATCTTTAATTTCAAAATCCTTGTAAATTGTTCGCGTTACCTTACCTTCACTATCTAATTCTTCAATACTCATTTTGTATTTACCGGGCACAAGCTTTTCAAGCTGTAATGTATAGAATGCGAAGTCCGTTGTGTTTATTGTTTCTCCGTATAAATATGTATAATCACTCATCGTATCATTTTTTTCGATTGTTTCTATTTTAATGGCACCGGAAGAGGTAATCGGGTATACATTGATATTTTTTGTGCCATTTACATCATTATGAGCATATAATGAGAATTTAAAAGATTTTTGTTCTTTAATTTTAATCGATATCAATAAGTAATCAGAATAAATTATATCCGTTGCCGGGTTAATAATCTCAATAGAAGCCGGACTGATATTTTTTATTTTATCCGAAATATTATTGACATCTATATTCAAATCACTGCCTGCATATCCAATAAGAGTAAATGAACACACAAGAGCAATGATAAGCGCCAATGTAATAAGCTTTCTCATAAAGGTTCCTCCACATAGTATATGTATAATAGTATTATCTGATTATATATTATTAATGTTACAAACAAATTACAATGACTTTAAGATATATTTACAATATTAATATATAAAAAATATGCTGATTTATTCGGTCAAGTAACATTTTTTCTTTTTTCCCATACTATATAGTAAAATCCTTAATTATAATCTCTAAAAAACTGGAGGGAAAGTATATGAGTGCTGAAAAAAAAAGGCTTCTCGGTGCATTCGGAGATGATGGTTCATCATTATTATTCTTCTTCCTATTGCTAGTCGTATTATTCTGTAACTGCGACCTGTTTAACGGAGTTGGAGGAATCAGCGGTTGTGACGATACCGACTCGAGCCTGTTATTCTTCTTCTTGCTTTTGGTTATTCTTTTCTGCAACTGCGGTTTTGGAATTTGACAATAGTTTGAAGGAACATATTTTCAAGGAATTCGCTCTATGTGAATTCCTTATTTTTGCTTTATTTTGCAAATTCTTTTGATATAATCTATCTAACAGTTCTATCATTTTCAGGAGGTTTTTATGGATATAGTCAATATATATACTGACGGAGCTTGTTCCGGTAATCAAAACGCAGAAAATATCGGCGGATGGGGTGCCATTTTAGAATATGGCAAGCATTTCAAAGAAATATATGGCGGAGAAATTAATACAACTAATAACCGTATGGAAATGACAGCCTTATTAAAAGCATTAGAATGCTTAAAAAAAGAAAATCTGATTATTCGTGTTTTTTCCGACAGTTCTTATTTAATGAATTGCTTCAGAGAAAAATGGTATGAAAAATGGTTATTAAATAATTGGACAACCTCAGGAAAAACACCGGTTGAGAACAGAGACTTATGGGAGGAGCTTATCTCGCATATCCATAAGCATCAAATAAGCTTTTACCGCGTAAAAGGTCACCTCAATATTCATCATATAAATACGGATGTTAACAAATGGTATTTAAAATTCAAGGAATGGAATGGCGATCATTTCAGTAAAGAGGATTTTATCTATATTACCGAAAAAAACAATCGCGCAGATGCATTGGCAAATATGGGTATCGAATTAAATAAGCAGAAGGATTGACCATTGCCTATTGGCGATAGCCTTTTAAAACAGACCGCGGTTGAATTTACAGCATTTTCAGTATTTCAATTCTATCCCTCAGCCCAATCACAATATTTCCATTCGACAATATATCAGCCCAATAGATATCCTTGGATAACTTGTGGATTTCGATAGTATTGTTTTTTATTAAAAATAATGTTCTTTTACCATAAAGCAGCATTCCCTTATCCTTTGCTATGCTGCTTTCAATTCTCCCTTCCACTGAAGCTTCCATCAAAAATTGATTATCTTTATTTAAAAGCTTAATATCAGTCTTACCAATATTATTTATACTTATAAGAAGACCTTCTGCTATTGAGCTGTATTCCGCTCTATCCGCTATTATTTTATTTTCCCATATTATCTCTTTATTCTTACTAAGCTTTAATATTCGCTTATCGCCGATACATAATAAATCTCCGTCTTTTGTCCAAAATATCTTTGAAATGATTTCATCATTTAAAATTTTACCGCCTTGAATGGATCCGTTGATACCGGTAAAAAAGATATTAGATTTGATTCCCTGCTCATAAGATAAAACTGCTACCGCAACTTTGTTGCTGTCGGAATCAAATGCAAAGTCAATTATTTTGCCATCCTTTAAGCCCTTGATCCTCCCTGCTTCTTCTCCGGAATTATCTAAAAACATGAGCTGCTCGATTTCATTTTCATCAGCAGAGTGAATACCTATATACCCGCTGTTATCATCTGATTTTATTGAGATTATCCGGCTGTCGGTCAATGCTTTTCTGTTTATCAATTCAGCCTTTTCATCAAATATATAAACTTTCCCGTTTTTCTTATCGGCCACATGAACACATTCCCCTGCGCTGATGATCCAGGGGTCCTGCAGCACTCCGGGAATACTATATGAATATGTTTCTTCATTGATATATATTTTTAAAGTGTTATCTTCAAGAACAATAATATTATTGCCGATTACGCCATGTGAATATTTCTCGCCGTCTATTTTAATAGTTTGAACTATCTCATATTTTTTTTCCACATTTAAGGTTTTTATAAAGTATATAGCTCCCAAAAGCAAAACAAGTATAATAATGAAATACTTACTGCGATTCTTTCTTTTCTTCTTTCTCATATCTATCCCTTCAATCAAATAATTTCAAACAGTACTACTGCGATATCATCTTTAATGAATTCTGAAGAATAACGTATTGCCTCATCATAGATATTTGAGATCAAAACTTCACTTTTTTCTTTTATGTTTTTTTCCAACGCTTTGAATAATCCTTCGTATCCAAAGAAAGTATTGGATTTTGCATCATAAGATTCTACCAAGCCATCCGTATAAAAAAGAACTCTGTCACCTTTATTTAATTTTATTTTTATGCTGTTATGCATACTCCTGTCTATTAAAGAACAAATAGGGAAGCCGTTAATATCTATTTCCTTAAGCTCATTATTTCCCGTAATAATAATGGGATAGCAATTATGTCCCGCATTTACAAATGTTATCTCTTGAGTAGGCTTGTTATATATACCGTATAACACTGTAAAATATGTCTCCGGGTCCACGTTTAATTCTTTAAAATTATAAATAAGGTCATCTATTGTTTCTTCAATATTTTTTGATTTATTTTTTTTGTTTCTCATTATTTGTCTTAAAAAAAGAGTAAACATTGAAGCACTGACACCATGACCGGAAACATCCGCTATATAAATGCCGATGTTATCCTCATCTATTTCAATAATATCAAAAATGTCTCCTCCTAATGCTTCACTGGGTTCATATTTCGAGATGACCCTTATGGCATCTCCATATATTGCATCTTCAGGTATTATTTTCCTCTGAAGCTGTTTTGCAAAATTTAAATCTACTTTCATTTTTGAATACTGGTCAAAGATACTTTTCTCCAAAAGCTTTTGATCTGTAATGTCTCTGAAGACTTCCACAGAAAATACTTTTTGAGTACTCTGGCTTAATATCGGTGAGCTGATGACAGAGTAAATTCTATCTCCCAGTCTTTCTTCTTTTTCATGAGGTTCGAAGATTCTCAAGCTTCTTTCCGAAATACAATCTACACACCTTTCTGTTCTGTCTATGGCTTCGTAGCACTTCTTTCCAATTAGATCTCCGAATTTTTCTCTCATTGTTTTATTCATAAAAATAACATTGCCTTCTTGATCAATAACACGCACCATATCCTGCATACTTTCCAAAATATTAGTGGTTAAATCATAGGCTTCTGCATCTTTGATTATTCTCTTCATATTTTTTATCTCCTTATTCGATAATAATATCAAGGGATAATATGCATTTAAAAAGTTTATATTAAACAAAGGTTTTAATACTATCTTGAAGTAATTTCAATTTCGAAATTTCCTTGTTTATATATATTACCATCTTTTATCATAAAAACAAATAAATAAATCTATATTTCGACATATAATAAATGTCTTCTCCCTTGCGACATAATTGATTCTTATTATTCAAAAAAAGTAAATGTTTCACGTGAAACATTTACTCGTCGTTGAGTTTATATATTTTCAAGCTCTTTAAACATCTCTATTAATCTTTCAAGCTCTTCCTGACTATAATATTCGATTTCCACAGTACCTTTTCTATTACGGTGGTTAATGGTAACCTTTGTTCCGAATATTCTTTTTAAATCCTCCTGTATATTTATAATCTGAGGATCTGTTCTTCTTTTCTCGCTTTTATTCTTTTTACTTCCTTTTGTTTTGTTTTCTTCAACCGCTTTTTCAGTCTGACGAACGTTTAAACCTTTTTCTATTATTTCAAGGACAAGGGCTTTCTGCTTTTGCTTATCCTCTATATTAATAAGCGCACGTGCATGTCCGCTGGTTATCTTATTTTCCAAGATAAGTAATTGTATTTCCTCAGGAAGCTTTAGAAGTCTTAAAGTGTTTGCAATATATGGTCTGCTCTTGCCAACACTTTTGGCAATGTCTTCCTGTGTCATATTGTATTCTTTCAGCATACTATCGAAAGCTTTCGCTTCTTCTATGGGGTTAAGATCTTCTCTTTGCAGGTTTTCAATAATGGCAAAAAGCATATGGCTTTGTTCATCAATATCCTTAATAATGCACGGCACTTCTTTCAACCCTGCTTTCCGTGCAGCTCGCCATCTTCTTTCTCCGGCTATTATTTCATATCCCGAATTAACAGCCTTTACAATAATGGGTTGTATGATTCCATGAGCTTTTATGGATTCTGCAAGTTCATCGATCTTTTCCGAATCAAAAAGCTTTCTGGGCTGATTAGGATTAGGGGATATTTCATTAATGTCAAGGGTGATCAATTCTTTATTATTATTTTCATTTATATTGATATCCGTAAACAGCGCCTCAAGACCTCTTCCAAGAGCTTTTCCTTTTCTTGTGGCCATTATTCATTCGCTCCTTCCAGATCAAGAAACTCTTCTGCAAAATCTATATAGGCCTCAGCACCTTTTGATTTAGGGTCATATTCTATTATAGGCAGTCCAAAGCTTGGTGCTTCTGCAAGCCTTACGTTTCTGGGGATAATTGTTGTATATACTTTTTCTTTAAAATATCGTTTGACTTCATCAACAACCTGAATAGATAGGTTTGTCCTTCCATCAAACATGCTTAGAATAACACCCTGTATTTGAAGATTCGGATTAAGATTTTTCTTTACAAGCTCGACCGTACTCATAAGCTGGCTTACACCTTCTAATGCATAAAACTCACATTGTATTGGAATCAGCACACTGTCCACTGCAGTTAAAGAATTAATTGTTAATAGACCTAAGGACGGAGGGCAATCTATAAAAACAAAATCATATCCCTGCTTTACCGCATCAATTACTTTTTTAAGGCGCTTTTCTCTTGCTTCCATCTCAACAAGCTCTATCTCGGCGCCTGACAACTTGACGCTGGAAGGAATAATATCCATATTTTTTACACATGTAGGATATATCGCTTCTCTTGGATGCAATGAATCATTGATTAAAATATCATATATTGATACATTGAGATTCCTTTTATCTATCCCAATTCCACTGGTTGTGTTACCCTGTGGATCTATATCAATAATAAGAATTTTTTTACCCTTTAAAGCCAGGCATGCTGCCAAGTTAATATTTGTCGTTGTCTTTCCTACGCCGCCCTTTTGATTGAAAATAGCTATTGCTTTACCCAAATCTACTACCTCTTTCTTTGTATAATCCTTTATAATATTAATTATATAGCATAATAAGATTTTTTTCCTTATTTTTTTCTATTTTAATCAAAAAAATAGTCGTAAATCAAAAAATAGCTTTAAATAATTACTTACATATAAAAATGTTTCACGTGAAACAAAAGTTTCACGTGAAACATTATACTGATGCCTCCGACTGATTTTTGGGTATTTTTATCTTTATTTCCATATATTCACCTTTGTCTTCCTGTAAATATTCAGCGTTCTTTTCCACTTCTTTTATTGTTTTAAAAGCATTTTTCAACGTATTAAGATATATTTTGTAATGTATACATTTACGTATTGTGAAAATCTTCTTTTCATCAATATCCTTATCAAGCATTTCCAGAATCAGATCTTCCGATTTTTGAACATTGAGCTTATTCTTAATGATTTTATCAAGCGCTGCGTCGATATCTGACGGCGTTTCAAGCTTTAGCAAGGCTCGGGCATGTCTTTCGGTAAGATTGTTTTCCGTCAGCTTTTTTAGTACGGCATCCGGTAAGCTTAATAATCTTAACTTGTTTGATATTGTAGATTGCTTCTTTCCCACCTTTTCTGCAATTTGTGACTGAGTAAGAAAATACCGGTCCATAAGCTTTTTATATGCCTGGGCCTCCTCAATATAGTTCAGGTCTTCTCTCTGAATATTTTCTATCAGAGACCATACACCCATATCAAAATCATCTATATCCCTTATTATTACCGGCACTTTTGACAGTCCGGCTGAAATAGCTGCTCTCAATCTTCTTTCTCCGGTTATCAGGACATATTTATCCCCTTCTGTCCTTTTAACCGTAACAGGCTGCATAATACCGATCTCTTTTATTGAGGCAGCCAGTTCTTCTATCCCTTCTCCGTTGAATTTTTTCCTGGGCTGATCGGGATTCGGTAAAATATACTCAACAGGAATTTCCTGTACTTTATCTCCCTTAAAGCCAAACATTCGCAACACCCCCTGAATGTTAAACTATTCTCTCTGTTTGGCTTTAATCCTTTAGTTTTCGTACAACAAAAAACCCTCTATATTGTCACTATAGAGGGGATTTTGTAGGATTTCCGGCCTTTCGGGGAAACTGTAACGGTGTAGCAGCATTTTTTTTAATATAAATTATTTGATGATCTGAAAAATAGGAATCTACATATTCTTCATGATGTTCCGCAATCTCTCCTCCTAATATACGGATCGCTTTCCTGCTTTCGTCAATTTCATCCTTAATATGCTTGCTCTTATATGCCGCAAAATAGCCTCCTATTTTAACAAAGGGAAGACAATATTCGCTTAAAACATTCAATTTTGCCACTGCTCTTGATACACACAGGTCAAACTGTTCTCTGTAAAGCTTGTTTTGTCCTAAGTCTTCCGCTCTTCCGTGCAGCGCCTTTACATTGTTCAGTCCTATATTTTCAATAACTTCAGATAAAAAATTTACTCTCTTGTTTAGAGAATCCACCAAAAGAAATTCTTTATCAGGAAAAATTATACTTAAAGGAATCCCCGGGAAACCAGCACCTGTTCCAACATCAATAACCTTATCCAGTTTATTTAAGTCAGGAAATGACGCACACATAATCGAATCTATAAAATGCTTTATGATGAATTCTTTTTCGTCTACAATGGCCGTAAGGTTTATTTTCTCATTCCATTCTAAAACCATTTTTTTATACTCGATAAATTTATCGATCATTTCGTTATCATAAACTATTTTCAATTTATGCAATGCGTCTTCCAGCAAAACAATATTATTTTCTGTCATGCTCTTTTTTCCTTCTTTCCCTTTCGAGATATATGAGTAAAACATTTATATCTGCCGGGGATACTCCTGAAATTCTGGATGCTTGTCCTACAGACTCAGGCTTTAATTTGTTCAGCTTCTGCTGAGCTTCTATACGCAATCCATCGATCTGCGAATAATCAATACTTTCATCCAGTCTTTTATTTTCAAGCTTTTTAAATTTATCTATCTGATTTAATTGTTTTTCTATATATCCCATATATTTAACCTGGATTTCTATCTGCTGTGCCGCGCTCTTGCTTATTTCAGGCCTGTCCTTATCTATTTCCGCAAGCATTTGATAGCTTAGCTCAGGTCGTCTAAGCAATTCTAATAGTGTGACCCTGTTTTTAATAGGACTGCTTTCACATTTCTTTAAAAATTCATTTGCTTCATCAGGCTTTATATATGTTGTTTTGATTCTCTCCATTTCATTTTCTATCATTTCTTTTTTAAGAAGAAATTTTTCGTAACGTTCTTTGCTGACAAGACCGATTTCGTGTCCTTTTTCAGTTAATCGCAAGTCTGCATTGTCCTGTCTCAGCAATAACCTGTATTCCGCACGGGAAGTCATAATTCTATAGGGCTCATTAGTACCCTTTGTAACAAGGTCATCGATCAAAACACCGATATATCCTTCTGACCTATCTAATATAAATGGTTCCCTCCCTTTTAGCTTATGTGCCGCATTAATACCGGCCATCAAACCTTGTGCCGCCGCTTCTTCATAACCCGAGCTGCCGTTTATCTGTCCGGCGCAAAATAAATTAGCTACATTTCTATGTTCTAATGAAAGTTTTAAATCCAAGGGATCGATACAATCATATTCAATAGCATATGCGGGACGGACTATCTTAGCATTTTCAAGGCCCGGAATGGTTTTGTAGAACATTTCCTGCACATCCTCGGGCAGGCTGCTGGACATACCCTGCACATAGACTTCATCAGTGTACAGCCCTTCCGGTTCAATAAACAACTGGTGTCTTTCCTTGTCCGAAAATCTCACAAGTTTATCTTCAATTGAAGGACAATATCTGGGGCCGACTCCTTCGATATATCCTCCAAACAATGCAGATCTATCCAGATTTTGCAATATAACATTATGCGTATTCTGGTTTGTATAAGTAAGCCAGCATGAAACCTGGCTTATTTCGAGCTTGTCATTCAAAAAAGAAAATGGAATGATTTCTTCATCTCCGGGCTGCTCCAGCATTTTGCTATAATCCAAGGTTTTTCCGTCAAGTCTGGCAGGCGTACCTGTTTTAAATCGTCTAAGACCGATGTTGTGCTTCTTAAGATTTGCTGAAAGCTCTATTGCTGCAGAAAGACCATTGGGCCCTCCTTCGTAATTCCATTTCCCTATGAAAATCCTGCCTCTTAAAAAGGTTCCCGTCGCCAGAATAACAGCCTTTGCATTATATAGTGCACCTGTTTTGGTTATTATTCCTTTAACCGCTCCATCCTCCACAACAAGATCTGTAACTTCCGCTTGTTTGATATCAAGATTATCCTGACTTTCTAATACCTTCTTCATCGACACATGATATGCAAGCTTATCAGCCTGTGTCCTCAGCGAGTGAACAGCAGGTCCTTTCGCAGTATTCAACATTCTTGACTGAATAGAGGCTTTATCAATATTGACAGCCATTTCTCCGCCAAGCGCATCAATTTCCCTTACAAGATGCCCTTTTCCTGTTCCACCTATTGAAGGATTGCAGGCCATCATTGCAACAGCTTCCAAATTAATAGAAAATATAAGGGTCTTTAATCCCAATCTTGCCGTTGCCAGCGCGGCTTCACAGCCTGCATGACCGGCACCTACAACAATTACATCATATGTTCCCATATAAAAATTATCGCTCATTTTTCTATCCCCGCTTTTCTAATCATTTACCAAGACAAAACCTGGAAAAAATCTCATCAATAATATCTTCTGCAACGGCTTCTCCAATTATCTCTCCTAAGGATTCCCAGGCATTTTTTAAATCAATATCTATAAAGTCTAATGGTTCCTGCCGTTCGATCATTGATAAAGAATCTTCTAAAAAGGTCTTCGCCTTCTCCAATAAATTTTTATGTCTGATATTAGTAATCATCAAGGTGTTTTTTTGGGAAACATGCCCTGAATAAACCATATCTGAAATTGCCTCTTCCAGCTCTTTTATTCCTTTTCCCTGCTTCATTGATGCTTGGATGATTTTTTTATCCGGTAAAAGGCTTTGTATTTCTTCAATATTGATTTTTTGAGGCAAATCTGTTTTATTTAAAACTACTATCGCTTTCCTATGCTTTAATAGTTCGATTATCTGGTGATCTTCCGAAGCTAACGGCTCCGAAGTATTAAGCATAAATATAATCAAGTCCGCCATATTAAATGACTTCTTTGTTTTTTCCACGCCTATTTTTTCAATAACATCTGATGTTTCACGTATCCCTGCCGTATCAATTATTTTAAGAGGTATTCCATTTATATGAAGCATTTCTTCTATGATATCCCTCGTTGTACCTGGAATCTCAGTTACTATAGCTCTGGACTCTTTAAGCAGAGCATTTAATAAAGAAGACTTTCCTACATTGGGTCTTCCTATTATTACAGTATTTAATCCGTCTTTTATAATTTTTCCAGTATCCGCTGTTTCTAATAAATTTTTTATGCTTGATAAGATATCACTTATTTGCTTCTTTAAATTTTCATAAGTTATTTCTTCAATATCTTCCTCGGGATAATCTATATTTACAGATACATGAGCAATGGTCTGCAGAAGAGCATTCCTTATCTGCCGTATATTTTCCGAAAGCTGACCTTCCAATTGGTTTAAAGCCAAATCAAATCCTTTATCGGTTTTAGCCGATATTATATCCATAACTGCTTCTGCCTGGGACAAATCGATCCTGCCGTTCAGAAATGCACGTTTTGTAAATTCACCCTTCTCAGCAAGTCGCGCTCCTTTTTTTAAGGTCAATTCAAGAATTTTTCTTACTGGGATCATCCCACCATGACAATGTATCTCTGCTATATCTTCCTTTGTATAAGTATGAGGGGCTTTCATATAAACAACAAGCACTTCATCTATAACCTGTTTATTGTCGATAATATGGCCATATATCAGTTTTCTATGGTCTATTGCCGATATACTTTTTTTAGATTTTGGTTTGAAAATATCATTTATAATTTGTAATACATTTTCACCGCTTAACCTGACGATTCCTATGCCTGCCTCACCCGGTGCCGTGGCAACAGCTGCTATAGTATCCTCCATGCTCTCCCTCCCTTCAAGCTGAATACACTGTTTTTAATTTTCCTATTTTTATAAATGTTATGAATTATATTATAATAAAAAATCAATTATAAAAGAAACCTGTGAATATCACAGGTTAGAGTACTTTTCTATATATTATTTTATCTCTATTATGATATGTCTAAAAGGGTCTTCTCCTTCGCTTCTCGTAGAAATATTATTGTATTCCTGAAGTGCCGCATGTATTATCCGTCTTTCATACGGATTCATAGGTTCAAGTTTTATACTTCTTCCTGTGGCTAATACTTTTTTAGCAAGCCTGTTTGCTAGTCTTATTAAAGTTTCTTCCCTTTTTTCACGATAATTTTCGGCGTTTATTATTATGCGTACATATTTATCACGATTTTTATTTACAACAAGGCTTGTAAGGTATTGAAAAGAATCCAGCGTACATCCTCTTTTACCTATAACTATTCCGGAATCTTTTCCTTCTATGTTTATAATGATCGTATTATCTTCATATCGAAATTCCGTATGCATATTTACCTGGAGCTTCATTTTATCAAATAGCTCAGAAAGAAATTTTTTAGCAACAGAGTCCGGCTTATCTTTTATTTTTACACGAACTTTAGCAAGCTTTGAACCTAACCCTAAAAAGCCTTTTGCCGGTTCTTCCAATACTTCAACCTCTACTTGATTTTCAGATACCTTTAGATCTTCTAATGCAAGCGAAACAGCTTCTTCTACAGATTTTCCCCATTTTTCAGAATAATCCATATATATTTACTCCTCCTTGACGGTCTTTTTCACGTTTGTTAATTTCTGCTGTACTAATTGCAATAAAGTACTTACAAACCAATAAAGAGTTAATCCTGCCGGAAAAGAATGTCCCCACCAAACGATCATAACAGGAAAGAAATATTGCATCACTTTCAAAGATGCATTTTGCTGCTGGGGCATTGATGTTTGAGATAAATTAAAAGAAAAATAAGTAGTTACTCCTGCTAAAATAGGAAGTATCCATGGATCCGGCAAACTTAAATTAGGAACCCATAAAAAAGAGTCTTTAACAGCGTCAATTATTGCCGGATTTGATATATAAGTCTGAGGATCTCTTAGTAATGCAAACAATCCCCATATAATTGGGATTTGAATAATTAATGGCAAACACCCGCTGGCAGGGTTATACTTTTCTTCTTTATAAAGTTCCATAAGCTTCACATTTAATGTTTCTTTATCTTTAGCATATTTTTTTTGAAGTTCTTGTATCTTTGGTTGTAATTCCTGCATTCTTCTGCTGGTCTTTAACTGATGTGCTGTCAACGGAAATAATATTATCTTTGTTATAAGTGTAAAAACAATAATGGCAATACCATAATTACCTAAAACGTTATACAGAAAAAAAAGTAGTTGTCCTAATGGTTTAGCTATTGCAGCTATCATAAAATACCTCCTAAAATCTATTTTAAAGGATCATATCCTCCCGGATGAAAAGGATTGCATTTTAAAACTCTTCTAATTCCAAGATATGTCCCTTTAATTATTCCATACTTTGTAAGAGCTTGTATCATATATTCCGAACAATTCGGATAAAATCGGCAGGTTGCTGTCGGTTTCAATGGGGAAATAAACTTTTGATATAACTTTATTAATAATATCATAATTTTTTTCAAATTTCTTCACCTGACAATAATTTTATTTTTCTTAAAATGTTTTCCGTCGTTCTTACCAATTCCGAAAATTTTACGTCAATAATATTTTTTCTTGCAATAAAAATTATGTCATATCCTTTAACTAATCTGTCTTTATATAAAAGATATACTTCTTTCATATGTCTTCTTGCTTTATTCCTTTTTACGCTTTTCCCAACTTTTTTGCTTGCCAGAAAGGCTGTTCTATTATATCCTAAATTGTTTTTATTATAAAAAATAATTAAATATTTTGAAGCAAAGGATTTTCCCTTAATATATATTCTTGAAAAATCCTTTTTCCTTCTTAGGATATTGTTCTTTAACATTATTATCCTTCCTTAATAAAAAAATTAAACAAAAAGACCACTTAAAGCGGTCTTATGCTGATAATTTCTTTCTACCTCTAAGTCTTCTTCTCTTTAAAACATTTCGTCCTGACTTGGTTTTCATTCTCTTTCTAAAACCATGCTCTATACTTCTTTGCCTTTTTTTAGGCTGATAAGTCATTTTCATACATTACACCTCCCATACTAAGATTATCTATTATAATTTTTTATCCATCTGAAAACATCGCTTAATCATTATACCTTTGATAAATCAGCCTGTCAATAATATGGATTCAATATTTTATATGTTAATCTTTTGTTTTTTTTATCCAAATTATTCACTAAAACTTATTAACTATATGTTGATATGTTATAAAGTTATTCACAAGATGTTGATAACTTTTTTATTTATGAATTTTTTTATTGTTTTTTTTAAAATTTATAAAGATTTCTGTGGATAACATGCTATAATATATAATACTTCTTGTGTTTATTTCTTTTTTTATCCACAAAAAATATCGATAACAAATCTCCAGGGGGTCAAAAATGAATAATCAGGTTAAAGAACTATGGGACAAGTCTTTAGAAATAATTAAACCAGAAATTACAGAAATTAGTTTTAACACTTGGATGCTTCCTATTAAGCCTATAGCTATGGATCCGGAAAAGGAAAGATTAACTCTATCTATTTATAGTGATTTTGCCAAAGGAATTCTGGAAACAAGATATTTGAACCTTATCCAAAATGCCTTTAACCAGGTTTCAGGCAAAAATTATAAAATCTACTGTATTTCAACAGAAGAAAACCCTTCAAATGAAGAAAATAAAATTCAAAATTATAAAGAAACCGTTACGGATGATTTATATTTAAATCCTAAATATATTTTTGAAACCTTTGTTGTGGGCAGCAGTAACCGTTTTGCTCATGCTGCAAGTTTGGCAGTTGCCGAAACACCCGCAAAAGCATATAATCCTTTATTTTTATATGGCGGTGTTGGTCTTGGAAAAACACATCTTATGCATGCTATCGGCCATTACATAATTCAAAACAATCCTCGTTCAAGGGTATTATATGTTTCTTCGGAGAAGTTTACCAACGAACTTATAAATGCCATAAAAGACGATAAAAATGCTGAATTCAGAAATAAATTCAGAAATATTGATGTTCTATTGATAGATGATATACAATTTATTGCCGGTAAGGAAAGAACTCAGGAAGAATTTTTCCATACTTTTAATACTCTTTATGAAGCAAATAAGCAAATAATCGTTTCCAGTGACAGGCCTCCTAAAGAAATCCCGACATTGGAAGAAAGATTACGCTCCAGATTTGAATGGGGTTTAATAGCAGACATTCAGCCGCCCGATTATGAGACTCGAATTGCAATACTAAGAAAAAAAGCTGAAATTGAAGGCTTTCGTGTTTCAGATGAATTAACAGAAGTCATGGAATTTATTGCTGAAAAAATACAATCAAATATCAGGGAGTTAGAAGGAGCTCTTATAAGGATCGTGGCTTATGCATCCTTAACAAATAAAGATATAAATATAAATTTAGCAAAAGAAGCTCTTCAGGACGTTTTTTCTTCACAAAACAAAATTATAACGCCTAAAATTATAAAGGATTCCGTCTCAAAATACTTTAATATAAAGGTTTCAGATCTTGAATCTAAAAAAAGATCTCAAAATATTGCTTTTCCGAGACATATAGCAATGTATCTATGCAGGGATATGACAGAAATGTCCCTTCCAAAGATTGGTGAAACTTTTGGCGGAAGAGATCATACTACGGTTCTTCATGCCTGTGAAAAAATATCAAAGGATAAAAAATTTAATAATAACGTTAATGAAATAATTAAAACTATTATCGAAGATATTAAGTCTTCTTAATTTTATTAACAAGGCTGTTTATATAAATATTGCTTTCTCAACATAAAAACTTTAATATAAAACAGCATATTACATACGAATACATATACTTATCAACATATTAACAGGCCTTATTACTACTACTATTAAAAAAGAATTAATAAAAAATAAAAGCGAGGGTTAAAAAAGATGAAAATTGTCTGTCAACAACAAGATCTTTCAAAAGCTTTAAATACAGTTCAAAAAGCTGTAACAAACAGAACGACGATTCCTATTTTAAAGGGAATATTATTAGAGACAACCGACGATAATATTTTACGCCTTTCTGCATCTGACTTAGACCTTAGCATAGAGAAAAAAATTAAGGTAGAAACAATAATAAAAGGAGCAGTTGTTGTTTCAGCAAAATTATTTACCGATATAATCCGTAAATTACCTGAAGGAGAAATTCAGTTAGAAGTAGAAGAAAACAATGTTATTATAAAAAGCTATCATTCAGAATTTAATATTATCGGGCAAAAGCCGGAAGACTTCCCAAAAATAAATAATGATTTGACAAATAATTCAATGGATATAAATAAAGAATTATTTAAAAATATGATCAAACAAACGGCATTTTCTGCAAGCATTGATGAATCCAGAGGGATAATTACAGGAGTTCTTATAGAAATAGAAAAAGAAAATATAAATATGATAGCTCTTGACGGATTCAGAATGGCAGTCAGAAAAGAAAATATAAAATCAAAAATGAATAAAAAAATTATCATTCCGGCTCGAATATTGATGGAAATACATAAAATACTGACAGATCAGGAAGAAGAAAATATTTTAATAGATTTTAATGATAAAAATATAGTTATCAAGGCAGACAGCACTATCATTTCTTCAAGATTATTGGAAGGAGAATATATAAATTATAAAGAAATAATTCCAAAAAATCATAATTGTAAAGTTAAAGTAAACAGAGAAGAATTATATGATAGTATAGAAAGAGCTTCTTTATTGGCAATGGGAAAAAACAATCTTATTAAAATAAAAATAGATGAAAATAAAATGATTATAAATTCCCGTTCTGAAGAAGGAAAGGTTTATGAAGAAGTTTCCATACAAAGAGATGGAGACGGCTTGGAAATAGGATTTAATTCCAAATATATATTAGATATTTTAAGAAATATAGATGATGAAGAAATATATTTTGAATTCATATCAAATATAAGTCCTTGTTTGATCAAACCGACCAAAGGAGAAGGCTTTGAATATTTGATTTTACCTGTGAGGATTTCTGTTAATTCTTAAAATAGTTTAAAATAAAATCATGCAAAGAAAAGATATATAAAATATATCTTTTCTCGCGTATTTAGGAGAAAAAAAATGAAGGAAATAGAAATAAAAGACGAAAGTATTAAACTTTTTCAATTATTAAAATATGCAGGATTGATACCTTCCGGCGGAGAAGCCAAATTTGCTATAAGTGAAGGATATGTAAAAGTGAATGGAAATATCGAAAAGCAGAAAGGAAAGAAAATATATAAGAATGATATTATAGAATTTCAAGGAAATAAAGTTATTGTTAAATAGAGGAAGATAAGATGTATATTAAAAATTTAAATATCAATAATTTTCGTAATTATAGAAATGTTGATATATCTTTTAATGAAAAAGTTAATATAATTATAGGAAATAATGCGCAGGGAAAAACAAATTTATTGGAAGCCATATATATGACATCGCTGGGAAAGTCTTTCAGGACGGCAAGAGACAATGAAATGATCATGTTTGATAATGAAAAAGCATCTATTAAAGCTGAAATAAAGAAGAAAAATACAGAAATAAATTTAGAAATAAACTTATTTCAAAAACAGAAAAAAATAATTAAAATAAACGGCATCAAGCTTAATAAAAATACAGACATATTGGAAAATGTTTATATAGTGGTTTTTTCACCGGAAGATTTAAAAATAGTAAAAGATGGGCCTGAAAAAAGAAGGAATTTCATAAATCGTGAGCTATGCCAGATAAAACCCTTGTATTATCATAATCTTTTTAAATACAGTAAATTATTATTGCAAAGAAATGCTTTTTTAAAAAATATTAATATTGAAAAATATGATAAAAACATGTTGGATATCTGGAACAGGGAGCTTGTTGAATATGGAATAAAGCTTATAAAAGAAAGAAGCATATTCATAAAAAAATTGAATGCAATAAGCAGTATTATACATAAAAACATTACCAACGGAAAAGAAGATATCGAACTTATTTATGAAAATAATATTTATAAGAAAACAGATGAAATAACAGATAAAAATATTTATTTAAATAAACTGGAAGAAAGTATAAGAAAGGATTTTATAAGAGGAAACACGGATATTGGCCCGCATAAAGATGATATTATAATAAAAGTAAATAATAAGGATATAAGAAATTATGGGTCGCAAGGGCAGCAAAGAACAGCAGCTTTAGCATTAAAGCTTGCGGAAATAAAGTTTATTGAAGAGGAAACAGGAGAAACACCTATTTTGCTATTAGATGATGTTTTATCCGAATTAGACGCAGAACGGCAAAAATTTCTGATCAATTCTCTTAAAGACATCCAATTATTTATAACAACAACTGATATAAGTAATTTTATAGAAAAAAATCTCCCCGAGAATAAAATAATAAAGATATGTAATGGAACGATAGAAAAAATATAAAGCCGTCAATGTAAATAGTTGACGGCTTTTTTATCATTGATAAACAAATTATTATCCAAAAAAAGCTCTTTTCCATAATATGATAAGAGAGGTGATAAATATGGCGGTAATTTTGGTTTACAATAACGATACGAATCAAATGGAAAGATATGAAAGAGCAGAAAATCAAATGATGCCTTATATATACAACAATAGTCTTACAGTAAATGAATTCAGAGGCTCCTCAAATGCAAATACATTATGGACTGATAAAAGGACCATGGAAAATTGGAGTCGTTTCAGGGATTATTACGGTTCTCCTATTTTTGTCGGATTTGCCTTTAAAAGAATATGGGAAGGCGGTCATAGCAATCAGTCCCAGCATTATGCAGGAAAAGCATTGGACACGGGTCAAAATCTAGGACCGGCCGAAGTAAACCGATTAAGGCAAAGTGCAATAAATTCAGGACTCTGGAACTATGTAGAACCTGCATTTCTCGCTCCGACATGGGTACATGTGGATACCAGAAATATGAATCCTGCCTGTGCAAGCGGATATCCTCTTGTCAGGTTGGGAGATGTGGGTAATTATGTGCTGATCCTGCAGGATGCATTAAATGCTCTGGGATATACAGGCGCAGGATTGGACGGAGTGTTTGGAGCAGGCACACAAGCAGCTGTCAGAAGATTTCAACAGTCAAACGGATTGCCTGCAGACGGTGTGGTAGGGTGCATGACATGGACACAGTTGACACAAGCAGCAAAAGGAATAGGATTGACCTCTACAGTAATAAATCCATAGCTGCCAGAGGAGGAATAATCCTCTGGTATATATATATGGTTAAACACACATCTAAGGTGTTATAAATTTGCGTAAATTAATAAAAAAACATATTTGTTGATATTTTTGTATAAGAAGCGAAAAAGACTTTAAATATTCGCATTAAAAGATTATAATAAGAGAGGTGTAAAATTTAAAACAGCATGACGATAAAAGAGGTGATAAATGTGACTGTAGACAAATCGCAACATTATAATGCTGAAGATATACAAGTATTGGAAGGATTGGATCCAGTAAGAAAAAGACCCGGAATGTATATTGGTTCCACAGGCCCTAGAGGACTTCATCATTTAGTTTATGAAATAGTTGATAACAGTATCGATGAAGCACTTGCCGGTTATTGTAAAAATATAAAAATAATCATTCATCAGGATAATTCCGTATCTGTTGAAGATGACGGAAGGGGAATGCCGGTTGACATGCACCCCAAAATGAATAAACCGGCTGTCGAGGTTATACATACTGTCCTTCATGCCGGCGGAAAGTTCGGAGGAAACGGATACAAGGTATCGGGCGGACTTCACGGTGTAGGAGCTTCCGTTGTAAATGCTTTATCCGAATGGATGATAGTTGAGGTAAAAAGAAATGACAAAATATACAGACAGACCTATTCCAGAGGAATAACAACCTCTCCGTTAGAAATAGTAGGAGAAACTAAAAAAACAGGTTCTAAAACAATCTTTAAGCCGGATAATGAAATATTTGATGAAATAGATTTCAGTTATTCCACACTGGAATACAGCCTTCGTGAAATGGCTTTCTTAAATAAAGGTGTGAAAATAACTTTAAAAGACGAGAGAGAAGACAGAAAAAAAGAAGAAGTATTCTATTATGAAGGCGGAATTAAAGAGTTTGTAAAGCATCAAAATAAAAATAAGGATGTTATACATAAAGATATAATTTATTTTGAAGTGAAGAAAGAAAAGCATGAAGTAGAAATTGCGATGCAATATACAGATAAATACAATGAAAATATTTTTACCTTTGCAAACAACATAAACACAAGCGAAGGCGGGTCGCATCTAATAGGCTTTAAATCTGCGCTTACCAGAGTTATCAATGATTATGCAAGAAAGAACAATATATTGAAAAGCAACGAAGAAGGCCTGATGGGTGAAGATGTCAGAGAAGGCTTAACCGCTATTATTTCAGTTAAATTATCCGAGCCTCAATTCGAAGGACAAACAAAAACAAAACTTGGGAATAGTGAGATAAGAGGTTTTGTTGAAACCACTACGAATGAGTATTTACAGATTTTTTTAGAAGAGAATCCTCAGCAGGCAAGAAGCATTATTGAAAAATGCGTTAAGGCAGCAAGAGCACGTGAGGCAGCACGAAAAGCCAGGGAATTGACAAGAAGAAAAGGAGCATTGGACGGATTATCTCTTCCGGGCAAATTAGCAGACTGTTCTGAGAAAGATCCTGCTCTCAGTGAGATTTTTATTGTTGAGGGTGATTCTGCGGGAGGTTCCGCAAAGCAAGGCCGTGACAGGAGCAGACAAGCTATCCTTCCTTTACGTGGAAAAATCATGAATGTTGAAAAAGCACGGTTGGATAAAATTTTAAGCTCTGATGAAATAAAAGCTATGATCACAGCTTTTGGCTGCGGCATAGGAAATGAATTTAATTTAGAAAAACTCAGATATCATAAAATTATTATTATGACGGATGCGGATGTAGACGGTGCACACATACGAACACTGCTGCTTACATTCTTCTATCGATATATGACTCCATTGGTAGAAAATGGACATGTTTATGCAGCTCAGCCGCCTTTATACAAAGTAAAAAAAGGTAAGGAAGAGCATTATGTCTATTCAGATAAAGAGCTGGAAAAATTGTTATCGGATATAGGCAGACAAGGAATTACACTTCAAAGGTACAAAGGTTTGGGAGAAATGAATCCTGAACAGCTATGGGACACCACAATGAATATTAATACGAGGACACTGGTCCAAATAACAGTAGAAGATGCAGCCATTGCAGATGAAGTGTTTACGACTCTTATGGGAGACAAAGTCCTTCCAAGAAAAAAATTCATTGAAGATAATGCAAGATATGTTACCAATTTGGATATATAGGGAGGCTGACAAATGGAGAATAACTTTATTGATAACGATAAAATAATTCAAACAGATATACATGATGAAATGCAAAAATCCTATATCGAATATGCCATGAGTGTAATTGTCGGAAGAGCGCTTCCCGATGTCCGGGATGGTTTGAAACCGGTACATAGACGTATATTATATGCTATGAATGAGTTAGGATTATCGCCCGATCAGCCTTTCAGAAAATCAGCTCGTATCGTCGGGGATGTTTTGGGTAAGTATCATCCGCACGGAGATACCTCTGTATATGACGCAATGGTTAGAATGGCTCAGGATTTTTCAATCAGATACCCATTAGTCAACGGCCACGGAAACTTTGGATCTGTTGATGGGGACAGCGAAGCTGCAATGAGGTATACGGAAGCGAAAATGACTAAGCTGGCCGTAGAAATGCTCAGAGATATAAATAAGGATACAATAGATTATGTACCGAACTTTGATGAAACACTAAAAGAACCTACTGTATTGCCTTCCAGATTCCCAAATCTTATTGTAAATGGATCTAACGGTATTGCTGTAGGCTATGCCACATCAATACCTCCACATAATCTTGAAGAAGTTATAGATGCGACAATTAAAATGATAGAAGATGAAGAAACAACTATCGAAGATATAATAAAGATTATAAAAGGTCCTGATTTTCCCACCGGCGCGACTATTTTAGGCAAAAACAGCATTAAAGAAGCTTACCGAACAGGTCAGGGTAAGGTTTTGGTCCGTTCAAAGGTTGAGATCGAAGAAACCAGCAAGGGAAAACTTCAAATAATAGTGAAGGAAATTCCTTATCAGGTAAATAAAGCAAAGCTTATAGAAAAAATTGCAGAGCTTGTCAGGGATAAAAAAGTAGAGAATATTTCTGATTTGAGGGATGAATCGGATAGAAACGGTATGAGAATCGTTATTGAAGTTAAAAGAGATGCAAATCCTCATATCATTTTGAACAGACTCTATAAACATACTCAATTGCAGGATACCTTCAGCATCATCATGATAGCACTTGTCAATGGTGAGCCTAAGGTTCTGAATATATATGAATTGATTCATCATTATCTGATGCACCAAAAAGAAATCGTAACCAGAAGAACTCAATATGATTTAGAAAAAGCAGAAGAAAGAGCACATATTTTAGAAGGGCTGAAAATTGCTTTAGACAATATCGATGAAGTTATTGCATTAATTAAAAAATCAGCAAATGCTGCAGAAGCAAAAGAAGGACTGATGGAAACCTTCAGCTTAAGCGAGAAGCAGGCACAGGCGATTCTTGATATGAGACTTCAAAGATTGACTGGATTGGAAAGGGACAAGATCGATCAAGAATTCAATGAATTATTAAAGCTTATCGCAGAGTTTAAAGAAATATTGGCAAATGAAAAATTGCTTATGAACATTATAAAAGAAGAGCTTTTGGAAATAAAAGAAAAATATGCCGACGATAGGCGTACACAAATTGTTGCAAGTGCCGAAGAAATAGAAGAGGAAGACCTTATTCAGGAAGAAGACATTACTGTTACATTGACGCATTTGGGCTATATCAAACGAGTACCGGCGGATACGTATAAGCTCCAAAAAAGAGGCGGAAAGGGAATTACAGGATTAACGACAAGAGAAAATGACTTTGTAAAGCAGCTGATTTCTACATCTACCCATAACTATCTGTTATTCTTCACTAATACAGGAAAGATGTACAGAATGAAAGCTTATGAAATTCCTGAAGCGAAAAGACATGCGAAGGGAACGGCAATAGTAAATCTTCTTAACCTTCACCATGGAGAACGCGTCACCGCAATGATCCCTCTGAAGGTGTTTGAAAAAGATAAATACCTTATTTCCGTTACCAAGAAGGGTGTTATAAAGAAGACGGATATAACTCAGTTTGATACTTCAAGAAAAACCGGCATCATAGCTATAAATCTGAAGGATAACGATGAGCTTATAAGCGTCAAAGAAACCACAGGCAAAAGCGATATCATTGTCGTCACCAGAAAAGGAAAAAGCATCTGCTTTAACGAAAACGATGTCAGAGACATGGGAAGAACAGCGGCAGGCGTCAGGGCAATTATTTTAGGCAAAGATGATGAAGTAGTAAGCATGGAAGTTTTTGAAATGGATAATCTGATAGAGAATGAATGCTTGCTCGTTGCTACCGAACAGGGCTATGGAAAGAGAACGCCTTTAAAAGAATATAAAATCCAAGCAAGAGGCGGTAAAGGTATGCTGACTTATGATAAAGATAAGTTAAGCAAAACAGGAGAATTAGTTGGTGCGGTCGTAGTTAAGGAAAATGATGAAGTTATGTTGATAAATTCGGAAGGAGTTATTATACGTATTGAAGCTGATTCAATTTCAAAATTAGGAAGAGCAACGCAAGGTGTCAAGCTTATGCGTGTAGATGAAAATGAAAATATCATTTCCATTGCCAAAATCGTTTCCGAAGAAATGGATGAAAATGGAGATGAAACGGATGATCTGGAACAAATAACCATTGATATGTAAATGCTTTACTTCGCCTGCTTGAATTAGCAGGCGGAATTATTATATCAGAGTAAAAGAATATTAATATTCTTCCGTTTGTTGTTTTTAATTATTGGGTATAAAATAATTGATTTTGAGGAGGTATTCAAAATGACGCTGAAAATTGAAAGCATATTTAATGAAAAGTCTAACAGATGGATTGTTCAAATTATTGGCGAAATGGATGTATTAACTTCAAAGGAGCTTAGGGAGGAGCTTATCCGAATATTTAACGAAAAGCAGGAAAATATTATACTTGATTTGCAAGGACTGAACTATATTGACAGTACAGGATTAGGAGTAATCATAGGAGCTTACGGCAGACTGAAAGAAAAAGAAAAAGAGATTAGTATAATCAATCCTAAACAAAATATTCTAAAACTTTTAACCATCACTGGGTTAGATAAAATACTCATTAAGCAAAACTAACATAAGGAGAGAAAGGAAAAATGACAGATTTTTTAAAATTCTCCATTCCTGGTAAACCGGAATATGTGGGAGTAGTGAGACTGGCAGTGTCTTCCATTGCTAACAGGGCGGGCTTTGACATTGAAGCAATAGAAGATATAAAGGTTGCTGTTGCGGAAGCATGCAACAATGCAATTTTACATGGTATTTCAGATAATTGCTGTAATTTTGAAGTAGGTTGTTTTCTGGAAAACGATAGACTCATAATTGAAATCGAGGACAAGGGGCACGGGTATAATATGAATGAATATGTGGCGCCTGATCTTTGTAATCCAAAAGAAGGAGGTCTTGGAATATTTATTATCAAAACCCTCATGGATGAGGTGGAGATATTGTCTAATACCGGAGAAGGTACAATGATCAAAATGACTAAATATATTTAAAAGAGGTTGCGGTAATGAGTATAAGGGTTTTGTCGGAGGAAATAAAAGAGGGGATTTCAAATAAGGAGCTTTTTTTGCTTTATAAAGAAAACAAAGATATAGAAGTAAGGAACGAGCTTGTACAAAGATATCTTTATATTGCGGACATATTAGTAAGAAAATATATCAACAGAGGAATAGAATATGATGATTTATATCAGGTCGCTTCGCTAGCACTGATAAAAGCCGTGGAAAGATTCGATATAGAAAAGGGTTTTGAATTCAGCAGCTTTGCAACACCTACAATTTTAGGTGAAATCAAAAAGCATTTCAGAGATAAAGGTTGGGCGATTCGTGTTCCGAGAAGGATACAAGAGCTGTCTCATAAATTACAGGGAGCAAAGGAAAAGCTTACTCAAGATCTCCATAGAGCTCCAATGGTACGAGAGTTAGCAGAATACTTAGAGTGTACGGAAGAGGATATTTTACAGGCAATGGAAGCTTCTGCCGTTTTTGAAATTCAGTCTCTTAATCAATCTTATGATAATGAAAATAATGAAAAGGATTTAAGATTGGAAGAAGCTTTGGGAATTAAAGACGATAATTTCACTACTTTGGAAAATCAAGATTTTATTCAATCAATTTTGAAAACTCTTTCCCCGGTAGAAATAGATATTTTCAAAATGAGATTTCTGGAAGAAAAAACACAAGGAGAAATAGCAAAACAGTTAAATGTATCTCAAATGACGATTTCAAGAATGGAGAAGAAAATAATACATAAATTCAAAGAAGAATTAACAAGCATTGAGAGAAGAAACTAGTTATATTATTGGAAATTATCGATGATTTATAAAAATGATCAAATTGTCAAAAATCAAACTTCCTTGCCCGAAAGGAAGTTTTTTACTTGTCTTTTGTATAGAATAATCCTATTATAGATAATATAAAAAATAAAGACGGAGGTATACCAATGAAAAGAGTTTTTTCCGGGGTGCAACCCACAGGAAACATACATATAGGAAATTATATCGGGGCATTAAAGCAATTTGTAGAGCTTCAGGAAGAGATGGATGCCATTTATTGTATTGTTGATCTCCATTCTATTACCGTACCTCAGGATCCCCGGGCATTAAAACAGCATACTTTGGATGTTGCGGCTCTTTACCTTTCTGTAGGTCTTGATCCAAATAAAGCAATCATTTTTGTTCAGTCCACTGTTCCCGCACATTCGGAATTAGCATGGATCCTAACCTGCAACTCTTATACGGGAGAGTTGAGCAGAATGACCCAATTCAAAGATAAAAGCAAGGAAAGAGAATCAGCACCTACAGGACTGTTCACCTATCCATTGCTGATGGCTGCAGATATTCTTTTATATGATACGGATATCGTGCCTGTAGGAAACGACCAAAAGCAGCATATAGAATTAACACGAGACTTGGCTGAGCGGTTCAACAATAAATATGGAAAGACTTTTGTTATACCCGAATATAGGGGAACAAAAGTAGGAGCTAGAATAATGGCATTGGATGAGCCAACTAATAAAATGAGTAAAAGTGCAGAAAATGAATATAGCAGAATATCATTATTAGATACTCCCGAAAAAGTCAAGAAGTCCATAATGAGAGCTACAACTGACTCCGACGGAGAAATAAGATTCGACGAAAAAAACAAGCCTGGCATAAGTAATCTGCTTACTATTTACAGCGTTTTTTCCTGTCTGTCCATTCAGGAGCTCGAAAAGAAATATACCGGCTGCGGATACGGACAATTAAAGAAAGATTTGGTGGAAGTGGTCAATGATTCGCTGGTGGATATTCAGAAAAGATACTTTGATATCAGGGAATCAGAAGAACTGAAAAGAATACTCAAAGACGGAACAGAAAAAGCACAGACGATTGCAGAAAAGACAATGAAAAGAGTTAAAGAAAATTTAGGTTTTATAACCTTATAATCAAACTATCGTGCTATTTATAACTTTTCATTGACAGATTTTTATATCTAAATCCTAAATACAAGAGGAAGAAAGAATGTATACCTTAGAAGAGCTTAATAAATATGTAAGTGTGTGCAGGAAATGTGAGCTTTCAAAGGAGCGTACCCAAGTGGTATTTGGGCAAGGTGATCCCAAAGCACAGATTATGTTTATCGGAGAAGGTCCGGGTTATCACGAGGATAAGCAGGGGCTTGCTTTTGTAGGTCCGGCGGGACAGCTTCTTACGGATGCCATAAGGAGCATTGGAATGAAGCGGGAAGAAGTATATATTGCGAATGTTGTAAAATGCAGACCCCCCGGAAACAGGAACCCGCTTAAAGAGGAGATGGAGGCTTGTATTCAGTATTTAAGGTATCAGGTAAAAATTATCCAGCCACGTATCATTGTGTGTTTAGGAGCTATAGCTGCAACAAATGTTATTGATAAGGACTTTAAAATTTCAAAAGAAAGAGGGCAATGGATTTTAAAAAAAGGTATTTGGATCATGCCTACCTTTCATCC
>JAAYPU010000419.1 GCA_012519645.1 Clostridiales bacterium
AACCGCACCTAATCTAAAATAGAATATACTAGCCAGTAAAGCAGGCATTAGGGCGATAACCACATCTTTCATGATTTTATCTATAGATTCTTGGGATCTTATATGTGGTGATGATGATACTATCCATTTATTACTCATTTCTTAACCCCCTTACTTTTGTTGCTGCTTTCTTTTTCTTGCATTGATTTCACTTTTTGCCACTCTAATTGATTCTAACAGTGGTCTCTTGGATGGACATACAAAAGAGCAAGAGCCGCATTCGATACAATCAAGCGCATTGATTTCTTCAGCTTTATCCCACATGTATTTTAAAGAGTATGCACTTATAGTTACAGGTAAAAGACCCATTGGGCAAATTTCTACGCATTTCCCGCAGCGAATGCAATTTTGAGGTTGCGGAAGACTAGCTTCCTCTTGAGTAAATACTAATATACCGGAGGTCCCTTTTGTGCATGGAACCTCATCTGTGAATTGAGCAAGCCCCATCATAGGTCCACCCATTATAAGTTTTCCTATTTCACCATTATAACCGCCGCATTGGTCAATTACTTCTTTAAAAGATGTACCGATTTTAACTATTAGGTTTTTAGGTTCCTTGACACCGCCGCCTGTTACGGTAACAATGCGCTCAATAAGAGGCATACCTTTTATAAAGGCTTCACCGACTGCAGCTGCAGTACCAACATTATTGACGACTACATTAACTTCCATCGGCAGTTTTCCTGATGGAACTTCTCTCTTAGTGCAGGCATAAATAAGTTGTTTTTCTGCTCCTTGAGGATATTTTACTTTCAGAGGAACTACTGAAATACCTTCTTCATCTTTTACAGCATCCTCCATGGCTTTAATTGCATCAGGTTTATTTGACTCAATTCCGATATATCCTGTTTTTACATTTACTGCTTTCATCATGGCTTTCATGCCATAAACTATCATTTCAGGATTTTCAAGCATTAAACGATGGTCTGAAGTAAGATAAGGTTCACATTCCGCACCGTTCAAAATAAAAGCATCGATTTCTTTATCCGGCGGAGGTGATAATTTAACATGGGTAGGAAAGGTTGCACCCCCCATACCTGTTATACCTGCTTCCCTTATGATCTTTAATATTTCGTCTTTTGAAAGAGTTTCAATATCTGGTTTTGGTTTAACGCTTTCATCTATTTCATTGTTTCCGTCCGATTCGATCACAACACATAAAGCTTGTCCTGTAGGTGTCTCCTTTTCAACTATCTGCTTAACCGTACCGGAAACACTGCTATGGACAGGCGCTGAAACAAACGCTTCCGAATCACCGATTTTTTGCCCAACCTTAACAATATCTCCTGCTTGAACCAGAGGCTGACATGGCGCCCCTATATGTTGCTGAAGAGGAATTGAAACAATTTTGGGCGATTCAGCTCTTTCAACTGCCTTAGCATCTGTGGATCTTTTATTATGCGGTGGATGAATTCCGCCCTTAAAAGTTCGTAATTCCATTTATTTCACTCCTTACGTTAAAAAATAAAGTTGAATGGAAATATAATATCACTTTCCATATATGCTATGACATATATATGAAAAATAGATATATTACACATCATTAAACAGCCATACCAAGCATTATAATCCTCTTTAGTTTTTATTATTAGAAGATTATAAATGAATGTCAGGACAAAAAGCATTCTACAAAAACAGCCTTTAATCCAATTTAAAAGGATATCATTAATGATACAAAAAATCAATAATTTTAGCCATTTACTGACTATTCAGAATTATGTAATAATTTATATTATCAACAAAAGATCGGATAATCCGACCTTTTGTCAATAATTTTAAAGTTCCGGTTTAAGTAAGCCGCTTAATTGTCACTTACAAATGCCTCTCTTAATTTTGTAACCGCTTTCTTTTCTATTCTGGATACATATGACCGCGATATTCCTAACATTTTTGCAATCTCACGTTGAGTTTTGCAGCCCTCACCTGTTAATCCATATCTCAGCATTATTACTGTTTTTTCTCTCCCTTTTAGTACATTGGTTATTTTTTTGTATAATTTTTTTACCTGTATTCGGATATCAACATCATCCACTATGCTGTCGGCGTCGGAGCCCAGAATGTCATTGAACGAGATCTCGTT
>JAAYPU010000420.1 GCA_012519645.1 Clostridiales bacterium
TGATTGAACACTCCTTTGTTATATTATAGAATGTTCAACTTTCCGTGTCCATAGTTATATACTAACACCAGTTCATAAAAAATTTACATAACGAAAGTGTGCCAGGATTGAAGTTATCAACCAAATGGTTTATAATATAGTGAGTTGAGGTGTGTTTTGAGGATGGAGGAAAGTATAAAAACATCCGATATGATTAGAGAATTATGTAATAAGAAGAATATAAGCGTTTCAGAACTTGCCAGACGGATAGGCCAGACTCCACAGAACTTTGGCAAGAAACTGAAACGAGATACGGTTACTCTTGATGAGTTGAAACAGATTGCTGATGTTATGGAGGTTACCTTTGAGCAATCATTTATCTTCCCGGATGGAGAACAGATAAAAACGAGTAACGAGTGAGGTGTATCATGGCATATGAAAAGAAAAGTATAAGAGCAATAATAGATGATGTGAATAGTAGAAGAATATACCTTCCAGCAATTCAAAGAAAATATGTGTGGGGAGATTCACAGATCACAAGGTTGATGGATTCTATCATGCTTGGGTATCCTATTGGGACTTTTCTGTTTTGGAAAGTAAAAAAGACTATAGTGAACCAAAAAGAGTATTCAATGTATGAATTTATAAAAGATTACCATGATAGAGATATGTACAAGAATCCAGCTGCACCGCAGCCATTCCCAATTGGAAGTGGAGATGAAACCATCTGGGCAGTTTTAGATGGTCAGCAAAGATTGACTTCTTTGTACATAGCTTTGCAAGGAAGCATGAGCAGAAAGCTTCCCAATAAAAGATGGAAGAATGATGATGCATTTCAAAAGAAGGAACTGTATTTTGATTTGCATAGTGAGAAAACGGATGAGGAAGATATTTCTTACGAGTTCAGATTTTTAACAGCAGATGAGGCTGCAAAGAATAAGGATGATAAGATTTGGTATTTAGTAAAAGATATCCTTAAGTATTCAGCTGAAGATTTATTAACAGAGGTCATCATTCCGAATGGATGGGCAACCGACAAAGTTGCAACAAAGAATATTTCTCTTTTGCATACAAGACTTGTCACTGATGAAATCATCAACTACTTTGAAGTTGAAAAAGATTCGATTGACAGCGTATTGGATATTTTCGTTAGAGTTAATTCTGGTGGAACTGTTCTTTCAAAGAGTGACTTGTTATTTTCAACTATTGTTTCTCATTGGGATAAGGCAAGAGACGAAATCGATAAGCTGCTCTCTGAAATAAATAAGAAGGGCGAAGGATTCAAGTTCTCTAATGATTTTATTATGCGTACCTGTTTGTATCTTTTAGATATGTCCGTAGCATTAAAAGTAGAAACATTCAAAAAAGACAGTGTACTAAAAATAAAAGAAAACTGGGATTCAATCCGAAAAGCCATCAAGGATACAGTTGATTTGTTAAATGAGTTCGGATTCAATTCGGAGAACATGATTTCTTATGTGGCTGTTTCTCCTATGGTTTACTACAGATATAAAGGTGGTAATTTCGATTCAAGCAGTAAAGCTGAATTAAGAAAATATATTGTAATCGCACAGGTTAGACAGATTTTTGGTACTGCATCAAACTCTGCACTTACAAGTATTCGTGAAGCATTAAAAGCAGCTCCGTCTAATTCATTTAGTATGGCAAATCTTAATGCTGTCAGATTTACGGGTGACAGATCTCTTCGTTACACAGCTGAAGAGATTGATTCGATGTTTGATACCTATGAGATTGGTGCCTATACATTTATGTTGTTATCTCTTCTGTATCCAAATTTGAAATATAGTCAGAAGGGATTCCATCAAGATCATATGCATCCTTATACAGGATTTGAAGAAGGCAAGATTAAAGGTTTAGTGTTGCCGGACGGAACAGTGATTGATGATGATACTAAAGAGGATTGGCGTAGACGAAGAAATACTTTGGCAAATCTTCAGTTACTTGAAGGCAGAGAGAATGAAGCTAAGAATGCCACACCATTAGTTGATTGGCTGAAGGTTACTGAAAATAGCGAGAATGCTAAGTATCTTCCAAGTGATGTTTCATGCGAACTATCTAATTTTGAAGAGTTTATGGAGAAACGCCAGGAATTGATGAGCAAGGCATTAAAAGATATTTTATTGTAGAAGGAGGAGTGAATGTGATAATTCCATATAACGAGATACATGAAATCCTTAACGGTAGTTATATTGATACTGGAGAAGAAATATTAACTAAGCATTCTGCATTCAATGGTGAGCGAGAATTTGCACTTGTACTTATCGAACAATGCATGGGATTATTGAGTAGAGATGTTATAAATGATAAATTTATTGTACAATATTTGCAAGGACTTTTAGCTTTGACAAATCCTGAAAGTAAACATTATGAAAACTTTTTGAATGCATTTTCTCCAGAACCTATGCTCATCTCAAAGTCTTTAAATGGAGAAAAATTGTCTTTGGGTGATATTGCTGTTGTAAAGGAATTAATGCAAACAAACATGGCAGAGTATACGATGAAGGGAGAATATCAAAGATGTTGTTACTCTGCAATGCTTGCTTTTTTTCAAACAGCATATTGCATACTAACCAAAAAAATAGATTTTATTATTAAACACATAGATATGATAGCTGATTTGGATGATGAGCTTGAAAGTATCCAGTTGTATGAAAGTTCTGAACCAATTGATGTAATCATTGTCGACTGGCACAGCAGTAACAAGATTAATAGTATTTATATGTTGTATAAGAATCAATATTCTGGATTAGATAAAGCTTCAATTTTAGATTTAGTAGCAGCGGATGTTATAGAGGAAGATTATTATTTTAAAGACGAAAGATTTTCGATTGCACCAAGTATTTTGACAAAACAGTATTGTTCGATAATTGAGCATGAGGTAAATGAAATAATTCAATTACTGAATTTACCTAATAAACCTCAAAAACATCTGATGTGGTTTAAAATGAAAGAGTATGTTAAATCTAATGATATTGATTTAGTGGCTACTGATTTTTCACTGTCAGATGTTTTAGAAGACTTATACGATTTGCGTAACAAGGGCGCACATGGAGATGTAATAACGAAGGACGAATATAAGATGATTACCAAATATAAAAATCTTGGACTCTTTGATGGCATTTCTGTAGAAAAACTTCGATTAAAAAATGGAAAAATATCTCCAACAATAGATGAATTAAATGAATATATGGGACTAACTTAAGGCTTATGTATTGTCATTCAGTGACTATTTACTCAATCAAAATCACAAGTGCAATCAAGCCTTTCACAGGCTCGATACCCCCGGTATTTTTGGAAAAGGTGCGTTCCACCATTCCCTTGTACAATAGGGGTTGGGTATGTTTTCTATTGAACAATCGTTGCACGTGGAGACGGTAGTATTGATGTGTGCGTCCAGCGAAGCTGGCAAATGCTAACAGGTGAAAGTCCTGTAGTGGTAAA
>JAAYPU010000043.1 GCA_012519645.1 Clostridiales bacterium
CTGACATATTATGAATATAATCCAAAACATGAATATTTTCTTTTAATTGTATTTGCCTGTTTTCTATTTCCTGAAGAATAGAATCATAGTGCGCTCGGCCGGTAACAAAATACAGCTCTATATCATCAATTCCGTTTAATACCTCTAATACCTTAAGCATGCTGGCATTGATTTTTTCGGCACCCCTGCTGCCGCCAAAGCATATTACTTTAAATGATCCTGATTGTTGGCTTTTTATATCCTCCGCATAATTAATAAATTCTTCTCTTAAAGGATTTCCTGACAGAACGATACTCTTAGCCTTTTTAAAATATTTCTCGGATTCTTCAAAGCTTATAAATGTCACATCTGCAAATTTACACAATATTTTATTGGTTACGCCAGGTAAAGCATTTTGTTCGTGAATAAATGTCTTGATGCCCATTGTGGATGCAGTAAAAACAACGGGACCGCAAACATAGCTGCCGGTTCCGATAACTATATCAGGTTTAAACTCTTTAATGATCCTGCGTGCTTTTCTTAAGCCTTTCATAACCTTTAACATTGTGCCGAAATTCTTTAAGAGATTCCTTCTGTTGAATCCACTTACCGTGATAGTTTTAATGTCATACCCATTAGCAGGAACTATTTCATTTTCCAATCCTTTTTCAGTCCCGACAAATAAAATCTGAGCTTCTTTAAATTCTTTTTTAATCTGATTTGCAATAGCAATGGCAGGATATATATGGCCTCCTGTACCGCCGCCGGACATTATAACTCTCAATATTTCATCCCCTTTGCTTTACTTGATGCTATGCTTTGAAATGTTTAAAAGGATTCCCATGGATCCCATAAATATTAATAATGAATTTCCTCCCCAGCTAATGAAAGGAAGTACTATACCTGTAGGAGGCATTGAAGAAGTTGCAACAGCAATATTAATAACAACATGAACGGCAATCATTCCCGTTATCCCTACTGCCAGCAGGCTGCCGAACAAATCAGGTGCATTTATAGCTATATGGATACCTCTCCAAATAAGAAGCATAAAGCATACTATAACAGCAACACAACCGATAAAGCCTATTTCTTCGCCAATAATGGCAAAAATAAAATCATTTTGTGGCTCCGGCAGGTACAAAGTTTTTTGAATGCTTCTTCCAAGACCTACTCCGAACAATCCTCCTGATCCTAATGCAAGTAAAGATTGGATCACCTGATATCCGCTTCCCATAGGATCAGCAAACGGATCTAAAAAACTAGTCAGCCTTTTCATCCTATATGGCTCAGCGATAATCATAGCTGCAATCCCTAATACACCAACAATAAAAAGACCAAAGAGATGAAAGAATTTCATGCCGGCAGCAAACATCATTATTACCACAATTGCGCTGACTGTAACAGCAGTACTTAAATTAGGCTGTTTTATTATAAGTCCGAAATATAATACAATAACTAATAATAAAGGTAACACATCTTTAAAAAAACTCTTGATGCGTTCCGGTTTTTGGCTTAAAAACCATGCACAAAATATAATTACACATATTTTGGCTATTTCACCGGGCATAATGGTTATAGTTCCTACACCGATCCAACGGCGGGCATAATTTATTTCTACCCCTAGAGGAGAAAAAACCAACAGTAATAAAATTATGCTTATTACAAAAAGAATAGGCGCTATTTTTTTATATATCTTATAACTGACCATAGATGCAATAAACATTGCAGCAAATCCTGCCAAAGCCCATATCAAATCTCTTTTTAGAAAATAATAAGCATCTCCGTTTTTTGCTAAAGCATAATAGTAACTGGAGCTGAACACCATAATTATCCCAAATATAACCAAAAGCGTTACAATAAAAATCAAAGTAAAATCACTTGATTTTTTCTCAGACATTTAAAGTCCTCCCCAACTTTTTTACACAGTCCTTAAAGTGTTGTCCTCTTGCCTCAAAGTTTGGATACATATCCCAGCTTGCACAGGCAGGAGAAAGTAAAACGGTGTCTCCGTCTTGTGCGATTTCAAAGGCTTTCTCAACACATAATTCCATATTTTCTTTGATAATTACATTTAAAAATCCCATTTTGCATGCAGTGTCTTTTATCTTTTCGGCAGTTTCGCCCAATAAAACCATGTATTTCACTTTATTGTTAAAGGATCCTATAAATTCTTCAAAATCACTGCCTTTATCCATACCTCCCGCAATGAGGATAATTTTTGTATCTATAGCTTCTATGGCTTTAATAGAAGCATCCGGATTTGTTCCTTTGGAATCATTAACAAATCTAATTCCTTGAATGGTCTCCACATACTCGATCCTGTGTTCTACCCCTTCAAAGGTCTTCAAGGTATCCGCAATAGCATCATGGGATATACCTGACCAGTAGGCGATGGCAGCAGCAGCAAGAGCATTTTCCAGATTGTGAAGTCCCGGTATTTTCAATTCTTTCACGTGACAAACCTTAATTGTACGCGTATCATCCTTTAATATAATTTCATCGTCTTTTACAAAGCATCCTTTTTCTAAAACTTCCTTCCTGCTGAAAGGAATAACCTGCGCCATACAGTTTTTAACAAGTGCATATGCTTCCGGATTGTCGTAGTTTACTATAAAAAATGTATTTTCATCTTGATTCTTAAATATTTGTGCCTTTGCCTCCGCATAATTATTAAATGTTTTATGTCTGTTCAGATGGTCCGGAGTAACATTTAATATTGCTGATACCAGAGGTTTGAATTCTTTTATCGTTTCCAGCTGAAAGCTGCTTACCTCCGTTATCATATATGCATTTTCAGAAGCTTCCATTGCCTTAGAAACAGCAGCAACACCGATATTGCCTACAACATAAGCCTCTTTTCCTTCATTTTTGAATATTTCACCAGTTAAAACGGTTGTTGTGGTCTTCCCATTAGTTCCTGTAATAGCAATAAATTTTCCCTTACATAAATTATATGCAAGCTCCAACTCTCCAATAATTTCAATGTCTGCTTCTTTTGCTCTTTTTACTAAAGGAATATCTAAAGGCACACCGGGACTTATTATCAACCCATCATAGCCCATGTCTTCCGGTTCTCTTCCGAAATAAGCAGGTAAATGATTGTCTCTCACTATATCCAGAATATATCGATCCATCTTTTCTTCACTTTTACCATCATAAACGGATACTTTCGCTCCCAATTTCAAAAGCTCATCTATCACAGCAGTACCAGATTTACCCATACCGACTACCAATATTTTTTTATCTTTATAATGCAATGTTATCCCACCTTTATCTCATTAATATGATACGTCCGATAATACACAGCACCAAAGTTGCACCCCAAAACACTCCTACAACTCTTGTTTCTTTCCATCCGCTCAATTCAAAATGATGATGCAGAGGGCTCATTTTGAACAGTCTTCTTCCGGTTTTTTTATAGAATAATACTTGTAAGACAACGGACAAAGTCTCAATTAAATATATGCCTCCCACAATGGGTATTATTAATGTTAAATTCATCAAAATAGCAGCAGCCGCAATAGCTCCTCCCAATGCCATGGAACCCGTATCTCCCATAAAGATTTTTGCCGGAAAAGCATTGAAATTCAAGAACCCCAGACAAGCGCCCGTTAATGCACCGCAAAACATTGCAGTGCTCATATATCCTAAACTCAAGGCTATAAGGCTCAAAAATAATGCTACAAGCAAAGTTACACCTGATGCAAGTCCGTCTAATCCATCCGTAAGGTTGACACTGTTAACCATACACACAACAAAAAAAGCTATAAAAGGTATATAAAAAATTCCAAAATCCCAATAAACATCAACAATAGGTATATAGATCTGCGTACCGAAGGCAGATACATTTGCCTGATATACCGCGATCATAACGGCAAAAGCTATTTGAAACAGCAGTTTTTGATAAGCACGCAAGCCCAGGTTTCTTTTCAGGACCACCTTTATAAAATCGTCTATAAATCCTACAATGCCGAAAATGATCAATGAAAATAATAAAATAATCAAATCGTTATTGATGCTTCCGGCGGATATGCTGGTAATAACTACAGCCGCAATGATCATTACCCCTCCCATAGTTGGGGTCCCTGCTTTAGTCTTATGACTTTGCGGTCCTTCTTCCCGAATGCTCTGACCGGCTTTTACCTTTTTTAAAACAGGAATCAGCAAGGGTCCTAAAACGAGGGTAATTATAAAAGAAATAATTATAGAAATAATAATCTGCATATGTTGTTCCATTTTTTATCCCCTTTCTTTGAGAGAATGAACTATTTCTTCCATCTTCATTCCTCTGGATCCCTTTACAAGTACAACATCACCCGGTTTTATAAGCACATCCAAATCATTGATCAAATCAATATTTGCCTTATAATAGCAAACATTATTTCCGGACATATTCCCAGCACCTTTAGCAATAAACAGTGCATTTTTCCCTACGGATATGATTTGATCGACACCGCTGTCCGCAGCGTATTTTCCGACTTCTAAATGATACTTTTCTGAATAATCTCCCATTTCGAGCATATCGGACAGTATGGCAATATGCCGCCGGCCTTCTATTGTCATCAATGTATCAATGGCTGCTTTCATAGAATCGGGGCTGGCATTATATGCATCATTAAGAATTTTTATTCCATTCTTCGATTCTTCCACATTAAGTCTCATATTATAACCTTCAAATTCAGATATTCCTTTCGCAATATCATCTATATGAACATCAAAAAGCAAGCCTATAACAACAGCCATAGATGCATTATATACGTTGTGTTTCCCAATTGCATTCAATTTAAAACCATTACTCGTATTTCTGAAAGTCAGTAAGAAATTAACACCTTTTTCTCCAAGATTGGATACATCAGAGATGACTCCGTCAGAAGCACTGCCGAATCCTATACCTATAACCTGATATGGCCTCATTCTTTCCGAAACAGTATTCAGGAATGAATCATCCTGGTTGATGATCAAAATATTTTTATCTGAAAAATAGTTGGTTACTTCCAGTTTTGCTTTGAAAATATTTTCTTGAGACCCAAGATTCTCTATATGAGATAGCCCGACATTAGTAATCACAGCAATATCAGGCTTTACAATGGATGCCAAAAGGTCGATCTCTCCAAAACCGCTCATTCCCATTTCAAATATTGCTATTTCATGGTCTTCCTCTATCTGAAATACGCTTAACGGAAGGCCTATGTGATTATTATAATTCCCTATATTCTTAATAACATTATATTTTTGCGACAGTACTTTATAGATCATTTCTTTTGTTGTCGTTTTCCCGGTACTCCCGGTGACGGCTACTCTGGGAATGTCAAACAGAGACATGTAATATCGTGCCATTTCATGCAAAGCATGCAATGTATTGTTTACCCTCACAACAGGAAGTCCTTGTATGTCTTTAATATCTTTATGAACTACCGCACCTGAACACCCTTTTTCAAATGCCTGCCTGACAAAATCATGACCATCAAAATTTTCACCTTCAATAGCAATAAAAAGGTCTCCTTCCTTCACTTTTCTGGAGTCGGTGGAGATACCCTTGACTATTAATGTTGAATCGATATTTTCAGTAATTCCTTTTGCCTCATTGGCAAGATCTAAAAGCCTTAATGTTTTCACCATTAAACCCCCTGATTGCAGCTGTTGATTATTTCTTTTGCCACCTCTCTATCATCAAAATGAAAGGTTTTATTTCCAATGATCTGATACGTTTCATGTCCCTTTCCAGCAATTAATATCATATCATTCTTTTGGCATATTTCAACTGCTCTTTTTATAGCCTCATATCTGTCTGCAATGATTTCATAGGAAGCATCAGTATTCTTTATGCCGGATTCCATGTCGTCGATAATTTGCATAAGATCTTCACTTCTGGGATTGTCGCTGGTAATGATGGTATGATCCGCAAGCCTACATGATATTTGTGCCATACGCGGACGCTTTGTCCTATCTCTGTCTCCGCCGCACCCAAACACACAAATAAGACGCCCCTTTTTAAACTCATTTGCTGTTTTAATAACCTTCTCAAGAGCATCCGGTGTATGTGCATAATCCACAATGACTAATATATCTTTATTATTTGGAACGACCTCAAATCTTCCCGGCACACCGGTCATATTCTCGAGGGCTCTTTTAATATTTTCAAAATCGATACCTGCTATAAAACATATCCCAGCCGCAGCTAACGCATTATATATTGAAAATAGACCCGGTATGGGGACTTTAATGCTTCCCAAAACATTTCCTTTATATACGATATCAAACTTATTCCACCTTTGAGTTGCTTCGATCATTTCAGCTTTAAAATCTGATTCATTCTCGATGCCATAAGTGAACACAGGCGTTTCAATGCCCTTTAATGACGCAGCCAGCCTTTTCCCATATGTATCATCTATGTTAATCATATTCGCTTTTTTTGTTAAGTAAAACAACTTTTTTTTGGCTTCAAAATAGCTATCTAAATCGTTATAAAAATCCAAATGATCCGGTGTCAGATTTGTAAAAATGCCATAATTAAAATTGACATCATCTACTCTGCTTAAAGACAACGCATGTGATGACGTTTCCATAGCGCAGGCTTCTATATGTGATTCTTTCATCTCTTTAAACATCCTATGAAGTTCGTAGGATTCGGGAGTCGTATTAGAAGAGCTGTATTCAGCCGTTCCTATTTTATAAGAAATAGTTCCGATAATTCCGCAATTTATTCCGGAAGCTTCCAATATTTGCTTGATCATATATGTAATGGTCGTTTTACCGTTAGTCCCTGTAACGCCAAATATGTTCATGTCCTCCGTAGGGTTTAGAAAATAATTTGCAGACATCTTGGATAATGCCATTCTGCTGTCTGATACCTTTATAATGGTTGCCGCACTACTTATATCCTGACTTATTTCTTTATCAACTATCAATGCACCAGCGCCATTATTTAAAGCACTTTCTATATACTGATGCCCATCGGTCTTATACCCTGAAATACAGACAAAAACATCTCCCTGATTCACCTTTCTGGAATCATAAGCGATATTATTGATTTCTGTTTCAATATCTCCATGAATACATTTGTATTCCAGTCCTTTCAAAGTTTCTTGAAGTTTCATAAATTCATCTCCTTTTTTGCTTCGCTTACGATTTATCGTTTATTACACTTCGTGTCAGTGTGTAGTAACTTCGCTCTGTGAACGATAGTTGATCCTTAACACGATATAAAGCATCATTATAGATATATTTTAATTTAAAAAGCAACTTTTATCAAAAAATCTTCGATATAAGCTGCTTATATTTCATAATATAGATATCTGATAGTCTATGAATTTATCTATGACTGTTGATGTGCCTGCAAAAATACTTTAATTCTTATAAAGATATACGGATACATTTTTACGAACTAACTCACCTGGTTTCGGATACTGATCTTCGACTACAAAATCATCAATTTCATCCTCCGGAACGATTTCAGCTCCCAAACCATACTCTGCTAATTCCAATATCGCTTCACTGCGTATTTTATTTCTAATATCCGGTACATAAACATATTCATTTTTCATTTTTTCTAATTCTTCTTGAGAATAGTATTGTTTGATATTTAAGTATCTCAATGAATCTGCAAGTATTTCTCTTGCTGCAGGTGCGGCAGTCAAGCTTCCAAAGTGAGTGCCTTCGGGTTCATCTACAATGACCAATACGGCGATTTTAGGGTCGTCTATAGGTGCTAAAGCTATAAATGATGAATATACTTTTCCTTCCACATACCTGCCGTCAATGACCTTATCTGCAGTTCCGGTTTTTCCTCCGATCCTATAGCCGGCTACCTGAGCATTTTTTCCGGTACCTTCTGCAACGACCTGTTCCATTATCAAAGTCATTTCATTGGCAGTCTCTTTTGAGATCACCTGTCGGATCATTTCAGGTTCAAACCGATGGATCACATTTCCGTCATCATCAACCAGTTCTTTTACAATTCTGGGCCTCATAAGTTTTCCTTCGTTCCCTATGGCACTGACAGCGGTTATTAATTGTATGGGTGTTACAGAAATACCCTGCCCATAAGATATAGTCGCCAGCTCTACAGGACCAATGGCTGATTTATTTTGAATAATAGCAGTACTTTCTCCCGGCAAATCAATACCTGTTTTATCTATGAATCCAAAGCTGTTAAGATACTCATAATATTTATCTTTCCCAACACCTAAGCCTAATTGAATAAATACCGGATTACAGGAGTTTTGTACAGCCTCCGTCAATGTTTGATGACCATGAGGGCTATAGTATCTCCAACATCTTAATCTTGCATCACCAACGGTGATATATCCTGTGCAGTTATACTCTGATCCAGGTGACGTTACATTTTCATTAAGAGCAATTGCTGTCGTAATAAGCTTGAAAGTTGATCCGGGCTCGTAGGTATCACTTATTATAGGATTTCTCCACATAGAATTCCAGTAATTTTGTTTAGTATCATTGTCTAATGACCGATAGTAGAGCAAATCTTTTTCCAATATGGGTTCACGGGAATTATTCGGATCGTAATCAGGGAAATTAGCCATAGCAAGTATATCCCCTGTTTCCGGGTCCATAACTATTGCCATTACTTTTTTTGAATTTGTTTTTTCGTATGCATTCTCAATAGCTTTTTCCACGAAATGCTGGATAACTTCATCTATAGTCAATACTGTATTTAGGCCGTTTTCTGCCTTATAATATTTTTCCGTTCCATAAGAAAGCTGCCGTCCTAAGGCATCCGTATTTTTTATCCACCTGCCGGGAAGCCCGCTCAAATACTTATCATATTTAAGCTCTATTCCGGACAGCCCCCTGTTATCATCAGTCGTATGACCTAATATATGTGCAGCAAAGCTTCCGTATGGATATATTCGTTTATTATCCTCGGCGATCCAAATACCATCCAGCTTTGCTTCCCTTATTATATCTGCTTTTTCTTTCTCTACCCATTTAGCCACACGTATAAGGTTTACATCACTCTTAGTAATGATCTGCTTTATATTTTCCGGATCTTCTCCGAGAGTTTCAGACAGTATTCGTACTGTTTCATCTATATTATTTGCATTCTTTACTTCCGAAGGTCTTGCCCAAATAGTACTTGTACTTGCGCTGACTGCTAATTCTTTTCCTTTTCTATCAAAAATAATCCCTCGCTTCGCGGGGATCGGTATGTCTCTTGTCTGTTGTTCAAGGGCAAGCTGTTGGTATTTTTCACTGCTTACAATTTGAATCCATCCTAAACGAATGATCAAAGCTATAAATATGAAACCTAACGTAAAGAATAATACAACAATTCGTTTTTTATTTTTGTTTGTAGGAAGCGTCAAAGCACAGCACCTCTTTTTGTATTAATTAATATTGCCTAATGATAAGCTTCCTCCCTCATGGCTGCCGCAAAATTAGTTTGTTTAATTGGATTCTCTAAAAATACAATCTGCTCACCCGAGGGGTATATCATACCTAATTGATTAATGGCTTTTTCTTCTATAAATACTATTTTACTTTCTTTTTCAATTTCTACAACAATATTTTCGATTTCTCCTTCAAGCACATTGATATTTTTACTTACAACATTGATATTATATTTAATTTGAGATGTATAAGCAGAGGCCATGATCATGACAATACACATTGTACCCAAGCCTATAAGAAGAAATAAAAGCTTTGCCTTTTCCGCCGCTGTCAAAACTTTAGCTTTGCTCTTTTCTGAATAGGACTTAGATTCATAAGCGTCATAATCATAATAATATTCTTCATAAATGGGATATCTTTTCTCTGCTGCTAACATCTTTATTCTCCTTTCATAAATATTAGAACTTATACTTTCTCAATCACTCTAAGCTTTGCACTTCTTGAACGCGGATTTATTTCAATTTCTTCTTCTGACGGACAAATCGGCTTTCCTGACACCTTCTTAGCTTTAGGTTTATTTCCGCATATGCATATTGGCACATTGGGCGGGCAGGTACACCCTTTCATCGCGGCATTAAAACAATTCTTTACTATACGATCTTCAAGAGAGTGAAATGTAATAATGCATAACCTTCCGCCTGTATTCAAGACATCTATAAAATCATCAACAGCTTTTTCCAATAGACCTAACTCATTGTTAACCTCTATTCTTAAAGCCTGAAAAGTACGTTTGGCTGGATGTGGGCCTGTCCGTCTGGCTGCAGCAGGTATAGCTGCTTTTATCACATCCACCAAATGAAGGGTTGTTTTTATGTGATTCTTTTTCCTTTCATTTACAATAAAGTCGGCAATTCGGGAAGCCCATTTTTCTTCTCCATAGTCCTTAATGATCCGATATAGCTCTTCCTTTGGATAGTTGTTTATAATATCTTCTGCTGTCACAGCATCATTGACATTCATGCGCATATCTAAAGGCGCATCTTTCATATAAGAAAATCCTCTGCTTTCATTGTCCAGCTGAAAAGAAGATACACCTAAGTCCAATAATGCTCCGTCAATTTTATCTACATTTAATTCTTTTAAAACATTCTTTATATCTGCGTAATTTGTATGTACAAATATCTTTTTACAAGTGTATTCATCAAGTTTTTTTTCAGATGCTTCCAAAGCATCAGTGTCACGATCGATTCCTATAAGGATACCTTGTTCTCCCAGTCTTTTGCAGATTTCTGAAGAATGTCCGCCTCCGCCTATGGTTCCGTCGACATAAATCCCTGCTTTTTTGATTTTTAAATTTTCAATGATTTCTGTCATCATAACAGGGGCATGTTGAAATTCCATACTACCACCTATATGCCTAGCTCGGCCATTTTTTCAGCAATACTGTCATAGCTCAAATTAGCGTCATCATTATAGCGTTCCCACTCATCCTTGTCCCATACCTCTACACGTGTAGAAACACCTATTGTAATTACTTCTTTATCTATCTTTGCATGTTCTCTCAGATGCTGAGGGATAGTAATACGTCCCTGCTTGTCCACTTCACATTCAATGGCACCGGAAAAAAAATGCCTAACAAATGCCCGAGCATCTTTGCTTGTAAGAGGCAATTGCTTAAGTTTATCCTCAAAATTCTTCCATTCATCCATGGGGTAGATAAACAGACAGTTGTCCAAGCCTTTTGTCAAAATGAATTTAAAACCAAGCTCTTCTCTGAATCTTGAGGGTATTATTATTCTTCCTTTTGTATCGATTGAATGTTGATATTCTCCGATAAACATGATAATACACCTATGTTAATTAATCTATTTACTCCACTATACACCACTTTCCTCCACTTATCAACCACTAATCACCTTATTGCATAATATTATCTCCACTTTTTATAAAAAATTTTATTTCTCCTCATCAATTATGATGCTCATAAACAATATATTGTGTATGAAAAAGAAAGAATACAATATACGGAAAAAGCTAA